>NZ_CAURKP010000293.1:0-4520 GCF_963525155.1 uncultured Rhodococcus sp. | reverse complement strand
CGACCGTACTGCGTTTTCGGTGAGAACTATCCGACCCTGGAGCCGACGAATGCGGCCGAGAACTGAGCGGATCGGTGGTGACGCAAACGCGTACGCGGTGGGATCGCCGCGTCGCCCCAAGGTGGCATGCAGCGCTCGTGACCCAGATCACCGCTCCCGCTGAGTGAGACTCCTCCTCAGTCGGCCAAACTTCTGTTCAAAACTAGAACTAATTCTGATTTTGCTCGAATGATTTTTTCGGAACGACTACCGAACTCTCGACTTCAAATTAGAATGAATACTAATTTTGCAAGACGTACCCGACCGCCCGGATCGAAGGAGCACGACATGACGCAATCACTGAGCTTGGAAGGCAAAGTTGCCGCCGTCACCGGCGCCGGCGCCGGCCTGGGTCGCGCCGAAGCACTCGGACTCGCGGCTGCCGGTGCAGCCGTCATCGTCAACGACATGGGTGCAGCGGCCAACGACGTGGTCGACGAGATCAAGGCCGCAGGTGGACAGGCACTCGCCATCACCGGCGACGTCTCCGACTGGTCGCTCGGCGGGCGCATCATCGAAGAGGCTGTCAAGAACTTCGGATCCTTCGACATCCTCGTCAACAATGCAGGCATCCTGCGCGACAAGATGATCTTCAACCTGACCGAATCCGATTGGGACGACGTCATCCGTGTGCACCTCAAGGGCCACGCCGCCACCTCGCACGCAGCCGCAGTCCACTGGCGCGCAGCCAGCAAGGCAGCCGACGCACCGGTCTACGGCCGCATCATCAACACCTCTTCCGAGGCCTTCCTCTTCGGCAGCGCCGGACAGCCCAACTACTCGGCAGCCAAGGCCGGCATCACCGCTCTGACGCTCTCGAGCGCTGCAGGTCTCTCCCGCTACGGCGTCCGCACGAACGCGATCTGCCCTCGTGCCCGCACCGCCATGACGGCAGAAGCCTTCGGCGAGAACAACACCGGCGTCGTCGGCCTCGATCCGCTTGCACCCGAGCGCGTCGCGACCCTGGTCAGCTACCTCGCATCCCCCGATTCCGACGAGATCAACGGGCAGGTCTTCGTCGTCTACGGCAAGATGGTGGCGTTGATGGAAGCACCCAAGGTCGAGAATCGTTTCGACGCAGCCGGATCCGCGTTCACCGTCGAAGAACTCGGCGGCCAGCTCTCGTCTTACTTCTCCGGCCGTGGGCCGTACGAGACCTACGCTGCCTACAGCATCGCCGGCCTCGAAAAGATCGCACTTGCAGTCGACGAGACCGCAACAGTTTAAGCAGCACTTACGAAGAGGAGCGTTTTCATGAGGTTGAACGGCAAGGTAGCGATCGTCACCGGCGGCGCCGGTGGAATCGGTCGCGCTGTCACCCGAGTCTTCGCCCGTGAAGGCGCGAAGGTCCTGTTCGTCGACATCAACGACGAGCAGGGCCAGGCCCTCGAACAAGAACTGGCCGGCTCCGGCAAGTTCCTGAACGTCGACCTTGCTGCCGCCGGTTCGGCCGAGCAGATCCGTGACGCCGCGCTCGAGGCTTTCGGCAAGCTCGACATCCTGGTGAACAACGCTCACGCATCCCGTCAGGCTCCGTTGCTCGAAACCACGCAGGACATGTTCGACCTGTCCTTCAACACCGGTTTCTACCCCGTTGTCCACCTCATGCAGGCGTGCCACGACGAACTCGCGAAGACCAAGGGTTCGGTCGTCAACTTCGCATCGGGTTCAGGTTTGGACGGAATGCCCACCCAGACGTCCTACGCTGCGGCCAAGGAAGCTGTGCGAGGCCTGACGCGCGTCGTCGCCAACGAGTGGGCGCCGGAAGGCATTCGGGTCAACGTGGTCTGCCCGTTCGCCGCCACCGAAGGCGTCGTCAAGTGGCAGGAAGCCTTCCCTGAGCGCGCAGCCGCATCGGTTGCCAAGGTGCCTCTCGGACGCATCGGTGATCCCGAAACCGACATCGCTCCCGTCGTGGTGTTCCTGGCGAGCGACGATTCCAAGTACATGACGGGTCAGACGTTGATGGCCGACGGCGGCAGCATCAAACTGCGCTGAGTCGAAGTTCTTCTCGGTGAGCTCAGCTCACCGAGAAGAGCTTGGCGGCGTTGTCGTGCACGACGGCTCGCAGCCATTCGTCTCCGAGATCGAAGCGCGTAACCGCTTGCAAGGCCGTGAGATACGGGTACGGAATGTTCGGGAAGTCGCTACCGAACAGAATCCGGTCCTGCATGTCGACGAGCCGTGATACGTCCGCCTTCGGGAAGGCACACTGCTCTTCCGTGAAGTCGGTGAACGCCATGGTCGTATCCAGGCGGACATTGCCGTAAGCCTCTGCCAGATCGAGGAATTCGCTGTACTCGGGCATCCCCATGTGGGCGACGATCAACGACAGGCGCGGGTACCGTGCGAGCAGCGAAGCAATGCGATCAGGTCCCGTGTACTCCCCCGGCGCCGGTCCCGATCCACAATGGATCACGATGGGCGTCTCGGAGTCCTCGAGCTGACCCCAGACCTTGTCGAGCAGAGGGTCGTTCGGGTCGTAGTTTCCGACCTGGATGTGGGACTTGAAGATTCGCGCGCCCGAATCCAGGGCCTTTCCGACGTACGACGCCGCCGACTCCTCGGGATAGAACGTGGCCGTGTGCAGGCAATCGGGCGTTTGCGCGGCAAATTCGACGGCCCACTGATTGAGCCACTCGGCCATCGCGTGCTTGTGCGGGTAGATCATCGACGTGAAAGCCCGGACACCGAACTCACGGAGACGGTGTACCCGCTCCTCCTCGGCAAGTCGGTACGCGATCGGCCAAGGTCGACCGATCATCGGTCCCGCCGAATCGAAGTAACCCCACACCTTGTCCATGACGCTCTTCGGCATGAAATGGGTGTGGACATCGATCACGCCAGGAACACCCAACTCGCGCCAAAAAGCCCGAACCTCGGCGATCTCCTCCGGTCCGGTCGATGGGACCTCTTCGGTACACACGTCTGACACCCCTTTCGTTCGCTCGACCATACCGAGTGCCGTCGCGCTCACCGGGACAGGTCGTTGACGGCCCGCCCGGAGCACCCGAATGTGAACCCATCTTGCCGATCACCGTTGGAGGTTGAATGTCTCAGGCCGAGTCCGAAGTGGGGTCGATCAGTGCCGTCGAGGAACTGCTCGCAATCGAGGAAATCAAGCGTGTGTTCGCCGCGCGCCTACGCTGCATGGACACCAAGCAGTGGCACGTCTACCCAACCCTGCACACCGCAGACGTCGTCAGCGAGACGTGGGGCGGACTCCCGACAGACAAGCAACCCAAGACCGGCGACACCTCGAACCAGGTAGTGGGCATCGACAAACTCACCGCGGCAATTCGGAACATGCTCGACGGCGACATCCCCCTCACCACGGCGCACCACGCACACACTCCCGAAATCGTGCTGACCTCGCCCACCACCGCAACCGGCATCTGGGCGATGGAGGACATGCTGTGGTGGAACGACGGCGAGAAAGAACTGCATCTACACGGCTACGGCCACTACCACGAGGAATACCGCAAAGAAGACGGCAGGTGGCTGATCAGCTACCGAACGCTCACGCGGCTCCGTGTCGACCAGGACCCCGGATTCTTCCGATTCATGAAAGCGCTGTGACGAAGTGACCAACCCGCTGTTCCAAGCGCTCCGTATCCGTTCGCTCGAACTGTCCAACCGCATAGTCATGTCGCCGATGACGCGCACGTACTCCATCGAGGGCGTGCCCGGGCGCGACGTCGCCGACTACTACCGCCGACGCGCCGAGGGCGGAACCGGACTGATCGTCACCGAAGGCGTCGCGATCGATCACGAGACTGCTGTCGACCACGCCAACGTCCCCAACCTCCACACTCCCGCTGCTCAGGCCGGATGGCGGAAGGTAGTCGACGACGTGCACGCTGCGGGCGGCAAGATCGTGCCTCAACTCTGGCACGTCGGACCTCTGTGGGGCGCGATGACGCAGATGGACCCCTCACTCAAGCCGATGCGCCCCTCAGGCGAATGGGGCCCGCTCGGCGTCACCTCGTACTCCGCTGCCTACGTCGAACGCGCACAGGCGAGCACCGAAGCGATGACCGAGCAGGACATCCAGGACGTCATCGACGCGTACGTCCGTAGCGCGAAGCACGCCGTCGAACTCGGCTTCGACGGCATCGCGATCCACGGCGGTCACGGCTACCTCCTCGATTCCTTCTTCTGGGAGGGCACCAACCAGCGCGACGACGCGTGGGGAGGCGACCTGGAGCGTCGTACCAGGTTCCCGGCCGCCGTCGTCGCCGCGATCCGAGCGGCCATCGGACCGGATCTGCCGATCATCTACCGTTTCTCACAGCACAAGCAGCAGGATTTCACCGCGAAGATCGCCGAAACCCCCGAAGAGTTGGGCGTCATTCTGGGCGCGCTGGTCGACGCCGGAGTCGACGTTCTCGACGCCAGCATCAGGCGTTTCGACGTGCCGGCCTTCGAAGGCAGCGATCTCTCGTTGGCGGGTTGGGCGAAGAAGCTGACCGGCGCCGTCA
>NZ_CAURKP010000292.1:0-4770 GCF_963525155.1 uncultured Rhodococcus sp. | reverse complement strand
CCACAAGGGAATTCGCGCAGTGACGCGTTCTGGCGATCTGCACGGTTCGGGGTGGATGATCGGTGGCTCGGATCGGCAACCGAGCACGCTCGAGGTGCAGGCGGCGATCGACGCGTCAGCAGCGGAACTGGCGGCAACGGAGAGCCGATCCGAGGAACTCGACGCTGCGCTGTCCGGCGCTCTGGCCGAACAAGCCGCTCGACGCGAGACCGCGGAGCAAACTTTGGCCGCGCTCAACGAGTCGGACGCCGCCATGTCCGCCATCTACGAGCAGTTGGGCAGATTGGGGCAGGCAGCACGGGTCGCCCACGCGGAATCCGAGCGTTTGACCGCCCAGCGAGTGCGTGCCGAGGAGGGCCGCGGGGAGTCGCTGACAAAGCTCGCGGATCTGGAGGAACGTCTGCGCGTCGCCGAAACCGACGGCAGTGCGCCGGGACACGGCGCGGAATCGACCGCTGCCGATCGTGAAATGGCCGCAGCAGCGCTCGCCGAAGTACGCATCGTCGAAATGGATGCTCGCCTTGCCGTGCGCACCGCCGAAGAGCGTGCGGAATCCGTTCGCGGAAAGGCCGATTCGCTTCGGCGTGCGGCCGCCGCGGAACGAGAAGCGCGGATTCGCGCCGAGCGGGCTCTGCGCGCCAGAGCGCACGCTGCGGAAGTTGCAGCTGCCGTCGCCGAGTCGGGACAGCGTGTGGCGGCCGAACTCGAGACAGTCGTCGCTGCGGCTCTTGCCCACCGTGACGAGTTGGCTCGGGCCCGCGCCGAGTGCACGGCCAAGCTGGATCAGGTCCGCGAGACAGTCCGAGCACTGACCGGACAACTCGCTTCGCTCACCGACGCCGTCCACCGCGACGAGGTAGCGAAGGCACAGGCAGCGCTGCGCATCGAACAACTCGAGGAGTCGATCCTCGATCAGTACGGAATCGGCCTCGACGATCTGATCGCCGAGTACGGGCCCGAGGTCGAACTGCCGCCGACCGCTCTCGAAATCGAGGAGTACGAGCAGGCCAAGGAGCGTGGGGAGCAGGTCACCGCCCCCGCTCCGCTTCCGTACGACCGCGCGACTCAGGAACGGCGCGCCAAGCGGGCCGAGAAGGACCTCGCCACCCTCGGCAAGGTCAATCCGCTGGCGCTCGAGGAATTCGCAGCTCTCGAGGAGCGGTACACCTTCCTCTCCACTCAGCTCGAGGACGTCAAGACCGCACGCAAGGACCTTCTTGCTGTGGTCGCAGACGTCGACGCACGAATTCTGCAGGTGTTCACCGAGGCCTATGCCGACGTCGAGCGTGAGTTCGTGGGAGTGTTCGAGAAATTGTTCCCCGGGGGCGAAGGGCGGCTGGTCCTCACCGACCCCTCGGACATGCTCACCACCGGCATCGAAGTCGAGGCGCGTCCGCCCGGTAAGAAGGTCAAGCGGTTGTCGTTGCTGTCGGGCGGCGAGAAGTCGTTGACCGCGGTGGCCATGCTGGTCGCGATCTTCCGGGCACGCCCGTCCCCGTTCTACGTGATGGACGAAGTCGAGGCGGCGTTGGACGACACCAACCTGCGGCGGCTGATCGGACTCTTCGAACAATTGCGGGAGAAGTCGCAGTTGATCGTGATCACTCACCAGAAACCGACGATGGAAATCGCCGATGCGTTGTACGGCGTCAGCATGCGCGGCGACGGCATCACCACCGTGATTTCGCAGCGACTTCGCGGTCAAGACATGGCCTCGACGTAAGCCCTGCTCACTTTCCGGGTCGGAGCCTGAAACAATGGGCCGGTGACTACCCAGGCTTGGATCATCATCGCGGCTGTAGCGGCCGTACTACTCGTCGTTCTCGTTGCCGGATTCCTGCGCTACCGCAAGGGGCAGGTATCGCTGAAGGCACCCGAGACGAAGCCGGAGCTCGGCGCACCCGAGAAGGACAAGTCAGGCGGCTACAAGGCCGGTGGCGGGTTCAACTTCAGTCAGGGGTCGACGGCAACGGCGCCACCTCCGGTGGTTTCGACACCTCCGGTCGCCGAGAAGCCGCCCGTCGTCGAAGAACCTGTCGTCGAAAAACCGATCGTCGAAGAACCTGTTGCGGAGAAGCCGGCCGTTGTCGAGGAGCCGGTTGTCGAAGAACCCGCTGTTGTCGAGGAACCGGTTGTCGAAGAGCCGGTTGTCGAAGAGCCGGTAATCGAAAAGCCGGTCGTAGAAGAACCAGCGGTAGCAGAACCTGTTGTCGAAGAACCTGTCGTTCCCGAACCCGTCGAGCCTGCACCGCGCGTGCTGGACGAGATCGACCCGACCGAGGGTCGGCTGGACCGATTGCGCGGGCGCCTTTCCCGCTCGCAGTCAGCAGTCGGCAAGAGCTTGCTGGGTCTGCTCGGTGGCGGCGATCTGGACGAGGATTCGTGGGAAGAAGTCGAGGACACCCTCCTCATCGCGGACCTCGGCTCCGCGACCACGGAAAAAGTCGTCACGAAGCTTCGTGAGCAGATGGCGGCCCGCAGCGTCCGGACCGAGGCTGCCGCCCGCGCCCTTCTGCGCGAGGTGTTGATCGCCGAACTGCGTCCCGAACTGGACCGCTCCATCCGCGCATTGCCGCACGATGATCACCCGGCTGTTCTGCTCGTCGTCGGCGTCAACGGGACCGGCAAGACAACCACCACCGGCAAGCTGGCTCGCGTGCTCGTCGCCGACGGTCGTCGCGTCGTGCTCGGTGCCGCGGACACGTTCCGCGCCGCCGCCGCCGATCAGCTCCAGACGTGGGCCGAGCGTGTCGGCGCTGAAGTTGTTCGTGGCAAGGAGGGTGGCGATCCCGCTGCGATTGCCTTCGACGCGGTCTCACGGGGCATCGCGGACGGCGTCGACGTGGTCCTGATCGACACCGCCGGCCGTCTGCACACCAAGACCGGTCTGATGGACGAGCTCGGCAAGGTCAAGCGGGTTATCGAGAAGAAGGCCTCGGTCGACGACGTTCTGCTGGTTCTCGATGCGACGGTCGGCCAGAACGGATTGGCGCAGGCTCGAGTGTTCGCGGAGGTCGTGGACATCACCGGCGTCGTACTGACCAAGCTGGACGGAACCGCCAAGGGCGGAATCGTCTTCCAGGTTCAGCATGAACTGGGTGTGCCGGTGAAGTTGGTCGGTCTCGGTGAAGGTGCCGACGACCTGGCGCCCTTCGAGCCGGGTGCGTTCGTCGACGCCCTCCTGGGCTGACGCCCCCGTGCGCCTTTTTGGTAGCGCGAACTACCAAAAAGGCGCACAGGGTCGGTAGAACTCCCTGGCGAAACCTGTTTGCAACAAAGTTGGGCAATTGGTTCACGTCTGCGAAACGCGACAGCGCCATGGACGAAACACCAGCCCAGCACTCTTCTCCTTAACGACGTGCTGCCCGGCACGTGCGACTAGGAGGTAGTAAGTGAGTACCGACGATTTGTTGGCGAACTCCGGTAACGCCGCATGGATGCTGATGGCTGCATCTCTGGTCTTGCTGATGACACCCGGCCTCGCTTTCTTCTACGGCGGGATGTCTCGGTCCAAGTCCGTCCTGAACATGATGATGATGTCCTTCGGGGCCATGGCCGTCATCGGCGTCATCTACGTTCTGTGGGGATGGTCGATGTCCTACGGCACCGAGAACATCGGGGGCATTTTTGCCAACCCGTTCGAGTTCTTCGGCCTCAAGAACAGCATCACCGATGCTGACGGCAACTTCATCGCCGGCGCCTGGGGCTACCCCAACGTCATCGACATCGCGTTCCAGGTGACATTCGCGATCATCACCACCGCCCTCATCAGTGGTGCCCTGGCCGAGCGGGTCAAGTTCGGCACCTGGCTCCTGTTCTCGGGTATCTGGGTCACCGTCGTCTACTTCCCGCTCGCACACATGGTGTGGGGTGGCGGACTCCTCTCGGGTTCCGAGGACGGCATCGCGGCAAAGCTCTTCGGCACCACGGTCAACGACGACGGAGTCACCGTCGCCAACGTCGCTCCGATCGACTTCGCCGGTGGCACAGTCGTTCACATCAACGCGGGTATGGCCGGTCTGGTCCTCGCACTCATCGTCGGCAAGCGTCTCGGCTTCGGCAAGACCGCCTTCCGTCCGCACAACCTGCCCTTCGTGATGCTCGGCGCAGCACTTCTCTGGTTCGGTTGGTTCGGCTTCAACGCCGGCTCGGCATTCGCCGCCGACGGTAACGCCGGTCTCGCCTGGGTCAACACGACCACCGCGACGTGTGCCGCAGTCCTGGCCTGGCTCGCTACCGAGCGTATTCGTGACGGCCACGCCACCAGCCTCGGCGCAGCTTCCGGTGCGGTGGCCGGTCTGGTCGCCATCACCCCTGCTGCCGGTGCGCTCAACCCGGTCGGTTCCATCTTCCTCGGCGCAGTAGCCGGCATCCTGTCCGCTCTCGCAGTCGGCCTGAAGTTCCGCTTCGGCTTCGACGACTCGCTCGACGTCGTCGGTGTTCACCTTGTCTCCGGCCTGTGGGGCACGATCGGTATCGGATTCTTCGGCACCGCAACCGGCCTCTTCTACGGCGGCGACTACAAGCAACTGGTGGTTCAGATCGTGATCGCACTCGCAGCACTCGTCTTCACCGGCGTTCTGACGACGATCATCGGCTTCGCACTCAAGCCCCTGGGCTGGCGAATCTCGGCCGAGGACGAGGCACGCGGCATCGATGAGACCGAACACGCAGAGACCGCATACGACCTCGCGTGATCAGCACGTGATTAAAGTGAATTCAGGCACTTCAGAGTTTGGAAAGGGATGAGCACATGAAGCTGATCACAGC
>NZ_CAURKP010000291.1:0-4810 GCF_963525155.1 uncultured Rhodococcus sp. | reverse complement strand
CACCGAGTCAGTACCGGATCGGAGGAGATGGCGGACAGGATGGACGCCCGCTGGTCGAAGCCTCCGCCGCGCGGCCTACCCAACGCGCTCGCAAGATCGAATCGGAAGCCGTCGACACCCATTTCGGTGGCCCAGTAGCGGAGGCTGTCAGTGATCATGCGCACGGTGATGGGGGAGCAGGCGTCGACCGTGTTGCCGCACCCGGTCAGGTCGATGTCGCGGCCGTCGCCGTCGAGAAGGTAGTAGCCGGGGCCGTCCAAACCTCGCCAGCTGACGCTGATTCCGTCGACACTCTGCTCGCAGGTGTGGTTGTAGACGACGTCGAGGATGACCTCGATGCCTGCCGCGTGTAGTGCGTCGACCATGATCCGGAACTCGGTGACTTCGCCGCCCGGAGTTGCCGCGTATCCGGGATGCGGGGCGAAGTACGACGCCGTCGAGTATCCCCAGTGGTTGCGCATTCCTCGCTCGCGGACGCTGTGTTCGGTCAGAAACGCCTGTACGGGAAGCAGTTCCACGGCGGTGACGCCGAGTGAGACGAGGTGATCTATCACGGCCGGTGCCGTCAGGCCGAGGTACGTTCCACGGTGGGCGGCGGGTACTCCTGGATGACTGGCGGTGTACGCGCCCACATGCAGTTCGTAGATGACGCTTTCCTCCCACGGCGTCTCGAGGCGGGCTCCGGCGGGCGCGAGGCCGGGAGTCACCACGGACAGCGGCACGTGGCCGAGCGAGTCGACCGTCGACGGGTCGCCGAAGGGATCGTCGGTGTACGACAGGAGGGCACGGTGATCACCGAGATCCCCCTCGATGCGGCGCGCCCACGGATCGACGAGCAGCTTGTGTGGATTAAGTCTCAGCCCGGCGCGCGGATTCCACGGGCCGGACGCCCGAATTCCGTAACGCTGCCCCGCACCGATCCCGGAGATGATTCCGTGCCAGATTCCGTACGTGTGTTGCCGAAGTTCGACGCGATCTTCGTTTCCGTCCTGGTCGATCAGGCAGATCTGGACGCTCGACGCAGCTGGGGCGTGGACCGCGAACTGGGTTCCGGAGTCCACGATGTGGGCGCCGAGTGGGAACGGAGACCCGGGCGTCGGGGTGTGAGTTTCGATGAGAGGCGACACGCAAGATGATCCTGCCGTGAACGGCCGGAGAATGTGCGGGAAGATGTTCGGGTGCCGCTACCTGATCCAGATCTGCTCATCGATTTCGACAACGTACTCATCCGTCGGGGAGGGTCCACTCTCGTGGGGCCCGTCACCTGGAAAGTGGAGCTGGACGAGCGATGGGTGGTGCTCGGACCCAACGGTGCCGGCAAGACCTCGCTGCTGCGCATCGCGGCCGGTGAGACTTTCCCGACCAGTGGTTCTGCCCACCTCCTTGGCGAAGTTCTCGGCAAGGTCGACGTCAACGAGTTGCGCCCGCGAATCGGTTTGTCCTCGTCGTCGTTGGCGAACCGCGTGCCCGGCGACGAGAAGGTCAGCGACCTCGTCGTGTCGGCGGGCTACGCCGTTCTCGGTCGGTGGCGCGAGGAGTACGAATCCATGGACACCTCGCGCGCTGTGGAGATGCTCGAAAGCCTCGGCGCCGAGCACCTGGCGGATCGGACGTACGGGACGCTTTCCGAAGGCGAGCGCAAGCGCGTCCTCATCGCGCGAGCCTTGATGACCGATCCCGAACTTCTTCTCCTGGACGAGCCCGCCGCCGGGCTCGATCTCGGTGGACGTGAGGAACTTGTGGCTAGACTCGCCGAACTGGCTGCCGATCCGGACGCCCCGGCTACCGTTCTGATCACCCATCACGTCGAGGAAATCCCGCCGGGATTCACCCACGCACTCCTTCTCAAGGAAGGGGAGGTCGTCTCTCAGGGCCTTCTGGACGACGTCATCACCGCCGAAAATCTGAGCGCGGCATTCAGCCAGTCCATCAGCCTCGACAAGGCGGACGGCCGATACTTCGCGCGCCGCGCGAGGCCGTCCGGAGCTCATCGCGCGTGAGCTTCAGTGGGACCTGAAATGCGGCCCAGATCACAGATCGCGTAGGTTCGCGAAGCATGGCTAACGAGAATGCAAACGCTGTCCCCGAGCCCAAGGATGCGTCGACCGTCATCTTGGTGCGCGATGCCGAATCCGGTATCGAGATCTTCCTGCTTCAACGAGTACAGGGGATGGCGTTTGCCGGGGGCATGACGGTATTCCCCGGCGGCGGCGTCGACAAGTCCGATGCGACGGCCGAGGTCGAGTGGGCCGGACCGTCGGTCGAGTGGTGGGCCGAGCGGTTCAGCACGGATGTTGCTCGGGCGAAGGCTCTCGTCTTGGCTGCGGTGCGGGAAACTTTCGAGGAGTGCGGTGTCCTGCTGGCCGGCCCCACGGCTGACACGGTCGTCGCGGACACGGCCGGCTATGCACAGGATCGAGTAGCTCTCGAAAAGCACGAGCTGTCGTTCAGCGATTTCCTGAAGAAGGAGAACCTGGTCCTGCGCACGGATCTGCTGCGGCCGTGGGCGAACTGGATCACGCCGGTGGGCGAGACCCGCCGCTACGACACGCGCTTCTTCGTCGCAGCGTCACCGACCGGACAGATCGCGGACGGGGTCACCTCCGAGGCCGCCGAGGTGCGTTGGCAGAGCCCGCAGGACGCGCTCGCGCATTGGCGGGAGGGTGGCAGCATCCTGTTGCCGCCGACGTGGAGTCAGCTGACCGAATTGGCCAAGTTCAGTTCGGTGGCGGAGATACTCGCAGCCGAGCCGGAGATTCCCGTCATCCTGCCTACGTTGATCACCGACGAGGAAACGCTGCGCGTCGAGTTCCCGAACCAGGACGGTTACTACGTCGCCGGGCCGCATCCGTGGTCGGTCAAGGCGGCAAAGTAACCTCTCGACCATGGCTGAATTTGTGACTCTCGAGGTTTCCGAAGGCATCGGCACCATCCGTCTGGCGCGTCCGCCCATGAACGCTCTGAACCGTCAGGTTCAGGACGAGTTGGCTGCTGCCGCACACGCTGCGACCGTCGACAAGGCAGTCAAGGCCGTCATCGTCTACGGCGGCGAGAAAGTCTTCGCAGCCGGTGCCGACGTCAAGGAAATGGCCGAGATGGACTACGGCCAGATCCGTGACGCGATCGGCGGCATGCAGGCCGGACTCGGCGCCGTGGCGTCCATCCCGAAGCCGACCGTTGCCGCGATCACCGGATACGCACTCGGCGGTGGACTCGAAGTTGCACTCTCGGCCGATCGCCGGATCGTCGGAGACAATGCCAAGCTCGGAGTTCCGGAGATTCTGCTCGGAATCATTCCCGGTGGCGGCGGAACGCAGCGTCTGGCTCGTCTGATCGGTCCGGCCAAGGCCAAGGATCTGGTCTTCACCGGCCGTTTCGTCGGGGCTGACGAGGCGTTGGCCATCGGTTTGGTCGACGAGGTCGTCGCTCCCGACGACGTGTACACCGCGGCCCGGACATGGGCCTCGCAGTTCGTCGGGGGAGCGTCACGTGCGTTGGCTACTGCCAAGGCGGCCATCGACGAGGGTCTGAACACCGACCTGGAATCCGGGCTCAAGATCGAGCAGCATCTGTTCGCCGGATTGTTCGCGACCAAGGATCAGGCGATCGGCATGGAGTCGTTCATCGCGAACGGTCCGGGCAAGGCCGAGTTCACGGGCGAGTAGGCTCCCCTAAACTAGAACTTGTTCATCTCTTACCAGCGAGTAGGATAGCCGCCATGACAGCCAGCCCGAATGACGACGCAACCGTCACGCCGCCCGCCGCTACCGACACCTCGGTAGTCGACCCCGCGCCGCGGCCGCACGCCACGGCCGAAGAGGTCGAGGCCGCTCGTAAGGACACCAAGCTCGCCCAGGTGCTCTACCACGACTGGGAAGCCGAAACCTACGACGACAAGTGGTCCATCTCGTACGACGAGCGCTGCATCGACTACGCACGTGGTCGTTTCGACGCCGTCGCGGGCGATCAGCCGCTCCCGTACGAGCGCGCGCTCGAACTCGGTTGCGGCACCGGATTCTTCCTCCTGAACCTGATGCAGGGTGGAGTCGCCAAGACCGGTTCGGTCACCGACCTCTCGCCCGGCATGGTCAAGGTCGCACTGCGCAATGCCGAAAGCCTCGGCCTTCCGGTCGACGGCCGTGTTGCCGATGCCGAGACCATTCCGTACGAGGACAACACCTTCGACCTGGTGGTCGGCCACGCCGTGCTGCACCACATTCCGGACGTCGAGAAGTCGCTCCGTGAGGTCCTTCGTGTCCTCAAGCCCGGCGGACGTTTCGTCTTCGCCGGTGAGCCCACCACTGTCGGCAACTTCTACGCTCGCTGGCTCGGCCGCGCGACGTGGGAAGCAACCACGCGCGTGACCAAGCTGCCGTTCCTCGCAGACTGGCGTCGCCCGCAAGAGGAACTCGACGAGTCTTCTCGTGCAGCAGCTCTCGAGGCTGTCGTCGACATCCATACGTTCGATCCCACCGACCTCGAGAACATGGCGAAGTCTGCTGGCGCCGATCAGGTCCACGCTGCCACCGAGGAATTCGCCGCGGCGCTTCTCGGCTGGCCTGTCCGTACTTTCGAAGCGGCTGTTCCACCGGAGAAGCTCGGTTGGGGCTGGGGGCGTTTCGCTTTCGGTGGTTGGAAGACGCTCAGCTGGGTCGACGAGAAGGTGCTCCGCCACGTCGTTCCTCGCGGATTCTTCTACAACGTCATGATCACCGGCGTGAAGCCCGGCAACTGAATTGGGTTATGACTTCACCCTCGGCGACGTCGACTATCTCGGAAGTGATTCCGGCGTAGCTGCCTTGGCCGAGGT
>NZ_CAURKP010000290.1:0-4811 GCF_963525155.1 uncultured Rhodococcus sp. | reverse complement strand
CGATGATCGATCCCACCGGTCGCCTCTCCGACGTCCGCTTCCCGAGCACCGGAACGATCGCTCAGGTGGCACTTCTCCTGGCCGGCGAGATTGCCGACCGCGTACTCGACGTCGACGCTCCTGAACTGCCGAAACTTCCGATCCCGCACGTGTCGGACGATCATCTGATCGAACAACTCGATGCCGCCATCCCCGAGGCCGGGATCTTCGAGGACCTCGCCGACGAGGACGACGACTTCGTGCTGCCCGCCGGCGAACCGGCCGAGCCACCGCCACCCGTCACGTACCCGAAAATCGACGACGACTGGCTCGCTGACAAGGTCACCGAGTTGGTGGACCAGTTCGGGCGAACTTTCGCGGCGCAGTGGCAGGCCGATCACAACGGGCTGCGCAAGCAGGCGCTCGGGTTGCTGCAACGTCTGCGCCTGACGCATGCGGTCGACGGCGGCGTACTGGTGTTGCCCGTCCTTGCCCGGTACCGCGACGTCGTGGTCTCCGTGCGCGAACGCGATCCTCAGATCGACTTCGCGGTGGACAACTCCGCACCGGATCCGGTCGACGAATTCGGCCCCGAACCTTCCCCCAACGGCGAACTATCAGAGGTAGAGAACGTATGAGCAACGCCCGCTTCCGACCTACTCGGGCTGGAATCATCAACCTCTGGGATTACCGAGACCAAGAGTTCTCGTTCGCCGACGGTCGACTGGTTCTGCGGGGACCCAACGGATCCGGCAAGACCAAGGCCCTCGAGGTCCTGTTCCCGTTCGTCTTCGACGGCCGCATCGAACCGCGGCGCCTCAACCCGTTCGCCGGTGAAGAGCGCACGATGAAGTCCAACCTGCTCTACCGGGGCCAGGACAGCGCGCACTCCTACGTGTGGATGGAGTTCTGCCGCGGCTCCCTCGAAGATCCCGAGTCGGTGACCGTGGGTATCGGCATGCGGGCAACCCGAACCAACGACAAGGTCACCCGCTGGTACTTCGTCGCCGACGGCCGCGTCGGAGTCGACTTCTCGCTGATCGGCAACGACGATCGTCCTCTCACCAAGAAGCAGTTGGCCGAACAACTCGGCAGCGATTCCATCACCGACCGTCCCCTCGACTACCGCACAGCCATCGACGCGCGAATGTTCGGTCTCGGAGTGCAGCGCTACGACCAGCTGATCAATCTCATTCTCACGCTTCGCCGTCCCCAGCTCGCGAAGAACCTCGACCCGAAGGGCCTTTCGCAGGCACTCACCGACGGTCTCCGTCCACTCGACGATCAGTTGGTCCTCGAAGCTGCGCGTTCGTTCAGCGACATGGAGGAAGTCGGCCGCGCGCTCGAGGGGCTCGCGGCCGCCGATCAGGCAGCCCAGAGTTTCATCGGGGTCTACACCAAGTACCTGCGTCAGCAGTCTCGCGGAGAGATCGAACAGGTCAGCACCCGCCTCGCAGCGGTCACCAGAGGTGTTGCCGCCATGGACGAGTCGTCGCTCGCCCAGACCCGCAGCCGTGAGGCGCGGGCAGCAGCCGAGGAGCGCTTCAACCAGGCCGAGCAGGCACTCGAGAACGCGCGCGCCAATGTCGAAGCACTGCAACGCTCGAGCGCGTACGAAGGCAAACAGCAACTCGACGACCTCGCCCAGGCCGTCGCGACGCTCAAGCTCTCGACCGAGCAGCAGGCAGACAAGTCCCGGAAAGCGCAGGCCGCACTCGCTCAACGCGGCGACGAAGCCGACAAGGCTGCATCGTCGGTCAAGCGTGCGGCCGAAGCACTCTCGCGCGCCGAGGACGAACTGCAGGCGGCCGCTGAGGACGCCGGCATCGTCTGGACTCCCCTGCCCGACGGCTCACGCAGTGACCAGATCACGGCAGCAGTCCGTGGCCATGCCGAGGAGCGTGACGGTGACGTACGCGTCGTCCGCACCGCACTGGCGACCGTCGAGAAGGCGGCGACCGAACGAACCCGGGCCGAAAACAGCTCTCGCCGTGGACAAGAGCTGCTCGAAGCGTCCAAGGCGGCTGTACTCGAGGGCGAAGCTGCCGTGGAACTCGCACGCAGTCAGTGCGCCAGCGGGCTGCGCGCGTGGTGGACCGATCACTCCTCCCTGTTTTCGGCTGTCGGCGCCGACACGTCGCTGTTCGAAGCTCTCGACGCGGCGCTCGCCGAAGTCGGCGACGAAGACGCTCCGGCGCTGTCCGCAGTTCTCGCCGAGCACACCGAAGCCGGCACCGAGACGCTGCGCGAGCGTCGACGTGAGGCCGAAGCTGAAATATCTGCCTCACACGCCTCCATCGCGGCTCTCAAATCCGAGCGCAAGGCCGTCTCGGCGGAACACGACGACGCTCCGCCTGCCTTCCACGCACGCACCGACAACCGCAGTGAACTGGGTGGTGCACCGCTGTGGCAGTTGGTGCGCTTCGCCGACTCCGTCGAACCAGACGTGGCCACGGGAATCGAATCCGCACTCCAGGCGGCAAATCTGCTCGACGGCTGGGTCTGCCCGGACGAGAAGATTCCCGAGCACGTCAGCGAGCAGTTCCTGACGGCTCTGCCCGTCAAGCAGCGTCCGAAGGGACGAACGCTGGCGGACGTCCTCGAGGTCGAAGGCAATGCCGACGTACCCGACGCTCGGGTACAGGACATTCTCGCGTCGATCAGTCTCGTCGAGGCACCGGGAGACTCCGATGCAAGCGTCGCGATCGGCGTCGACGGCCGCTTCTGGCAGGGCGTCGCGCGTGGCCGGCACGTCAAGGCCGACGCCGAGTACATCGGCACCACAGCACGGGCGCGTCGACGCGAGGCTCGGATCACCGAGATCGACGCGGCTCTGGAAGAACTTGCCGCGGCAGTCGATACGGCCAAGGCACTGGTGGCGCAGACCAACGAGCAACTGAGCCGGATCAACTCTGCGGCAAAGGAATTGCCGAAGACAGGTTCGATCCTGCGCGCACTCAAGACGGTCACCGAATCCGCCGGCGCACTCCGTACTCGCTCGGAGGCCACGGAAACGGCACAACGCGAACTCGATGCGGCGATCGCTGATCTCGCGGCGAAGGAAAAGCAACTCCGAGCGACGGCGTCGCAGCACCGGACGCCGCATATCGGCCGTGAACTCGACTCCCTCGCGGCGGCGATCCGTCATTTCGAGAAGCAGGGCGAACTGGCGCTGCGCTGCCGACGGGAGCATGCCAAGGAAGTCGAACTCGAACGCGAGTCTCGCGACCGTCTCGACGAATCACGCGCCAATGCGGAGGAATTCGCCGAGGAAGCCGCCATCGCCGAGGAGAGTCTGATCCAGCAGGTGCAGCGTCTCGAGACGCTGCGCGACACCCTCGGTGCCAGCGCCGAGCAGATCGACCTGGACCTGGCAAAAGCCCGCGCGAAGATCGAAGAATGCAAGGTCGAACAGCGTGCGGCGCGAAAGGCGTACGACGCCGCCGTCCTCCAGATCGGCACGGCGGAGGGTGCGTACAACACCGCCGTGGAGACCTTGCGTCACACCCTGACCGAAACCCGCAGTGATGCAGAGCGACTCGCACCCTACGCGCGCCCGGACCTTCTCGAGTTGTTGGGCGTCAAGGAACATCTGAGCTGGCCGGCAAGTTCAGCGGCGTGGATGAGCCCCGATCAGTTGGTCTACCGCATCCAGAACGAAGATCGCAGCGAGGACGCAGCCCACCCGCCCGTCCTCCCCGAAGACGTCGACAGGTTGTACCGAGCGCTCGAGGCTGCGACCTCGGCAGTCCGAGTCACCGACGGCGCCCGAAAGGCAACCCGCACGGCACTGACCTCGGCGCTGCAGGACTTCGACGCGCAACTCGCAGCAGCCGGACAGGACTACCGTCTGCAGTGGGATGCACCGGATGGGCTGACCGTCGTACGAGTCCAGGACGATCAGGGCTATTCGTCGATCGGCGAGTTCGCAACACGGATCCACGACGCTCGCGGCGATCAGGAGCAGTTGCTCACCGAGTCCGAGCGTCGCATTCTCGAAGATGCCCTGTTGACCGGATTGGCTCAGCAGATCCACGAGCGCACGGTCGACGCACGCGAGTTGATCACACAGATGGGCACCGAGATGCGTGAGCGTCGGATGTCCTCAGGCAATACCATCGGCGTTCACTGGGTGCTCGCCGACAACCTCGACGACAGCTCGCGGGCGATCTCCAAGCTGCTGGATCGAGACGCGTCGGCCCTCGGCGTCGATGAACTAGCTACTCTGCGAGCACATTTCGCGACGCAGATCCGTACCGCCCGCGCGGCGCACCCCGAACGCTCGTACCCGGAGATTCTGTCCTCGGCGCTCGACTACCGTCAATGGCGCGTGTTCTCGTTCACCCTCATCAGCGGTGAGGGCAAGGAAGACCGTCTTACCGTCGCGCGGCACAGCGCGCTGTCCGGTGGCGAGCAGTCCGTCTCGCTGCACCTTCCTTTGTTCGCCGCGGCGCACGTCATGTTGGACTCGGCCGACCCGCACGCCCCGCGTCTGCTGGCACTCGACGAGGCTTTCGCCGGTGTCGACGACAACGGTCGCAGCGAGCTTCTCGGCTTGAGCGTTCAGTTCGACCTGGACCTCTTCATGACCGGCTACGACCTGTGGATCACATACGCAGACGTCCCCGGCTGTGCGCACTACGACCTCGCGCACTCCACGGCCGAGCAGGCTGTCAGCGCCGCGCTGCTGGTCTGGTCGAACGGTGAGCTGCTTGCCGAGCACGACGGAACGGATCTGGCGAGGGCATTGGGCTCGCCGCTACGGCGCCGGGTGCCGACACCCGCCGAAGGTGCGTTGGACTACGCCTAGAAACTGCTGTGCGCCTTTATTA
>NZ_CAURKP010000289.1:0-4912 GCF_963525155.1 uncultured Rhodococcus sp. | reverse complement strand
CCCCTCGAGCCGTCAAACGCGGAGCTCGCCTAGGCGCCCGCGCGGTATGACTAAGGATGGGGAAACAGTGCTTCGAACCCGAGGTATGCGAAAGGCGTTCACCGCCGTCGCTATTGCCGCAGTAGCAGGACTGGCATTGCCGGCACAGGCAATGGCCGATCCGGCAGCACCGCCCGCACCCGAAAGTGTGCCGATCGAGTTCCTCGCATCGTTTGCGCCCGCCATCATCGGCGCCGCCGCAGGTCCGGCCGATGTTGCAGGCGGACCGCAGCAAGCGTTGCTCGACCAGGCTCGCGCGATCCTGAACTCCCCCGGCATTCCGCCCGAGATCAAGGCCACCCTCGAGAAGGTCATCACCTTCCTCGACGGCAGCGGCGGCGGCGGACCGGCGATCCCGGACGAGAACGCCCCCGTCATCGCGCAGTTCCTCTACCCGACGCTTGGCAAGGGCTGCATCTCGGCCACCGCCGATTCGGTCGGAACTGCACTTGCCGTTCCCGGCCCGGCCCACCTGCCTCCTCCCGGTCCCGCTGCCGGTCAGGCCGGATTCGTCTTCACCGCTCTCGGTACGGCTCCCGCCGTCGACGACCAGCCGGTGCCGATGACCGTCACCTGGGTCAACATCGACAACCAGCGCAGCGCCACCCAGAACTTGACCAACGCCGCACGCATCAACCCGGACGGCCCAGCCACTCTGTCGGCTATCGCCGATACCGGCCCCGGACGCGTTCTCTCGGTGATCAGCGGTTCGCTGACCACCCAGCCGGAAGGCGCAGATCGCATCACCTGCAGCTTCCTTCCGACCGTGGGCATGTTCGCGGTAGCTTGATCGAAGTCTTGTGAAAGGGACCCACCGAATTTCGGTGGGTCCCTTTTGCATCTCCGATCACCGTGATAGACCCGATAGATGGGACATCTACGAGTGGACATCACGCACGGTCGTCCAGAGAAGAAATCCGGCCCAGACCAGTCGATACGGTCACACAAGTCGACGCGATCGATACTGTCCATCCGATCCGAGGGGTCCATTCTCTCGATCGGATCGGCGTACTCGATCCTGTCGATCGGTAGCGTCGGCTCTTTTCTTTCGATCGGAAGCATCGGGTCTACGGCGTCGGTCCTGAGTTCGGGCTCGTTCGCCAGTCTCGGGTCCGCGCTGTCCGGTCTCTCACGTTGGTCACTGCTCTCCTGGCGTGGAAATCATGCAGCCCCCGAAGAACACCCGAAACTTGTTGTCATTGCGCCGGAATCGGATTCGAGCGATCCGGACCGCTCACTACGATCCGTCTCGCACTCTCAGACCTGATTCGGTCGCGGCCATTCGCGGCCTTCCAGCGCTTCGACCGAGGTATTGAATTGCCGCAGTAGGTCACCGAGCGCGAGACGCTGCTCCGGCGTCCACTCGCGGAGGACCTTTTCGACACCGGCTGTCGAATGTTCGCGATCAGCACGAAGTTTCGACAGCCCCAGCGCCGTCGGCCGGACCTTTCGCGCGAGCCCTCCGTCCGGATCCTCCACTCGCTCCACCAAGCCCTGACGCCTCAGCGCGCCGATCTGCCGGTTGATGGTGGAGATGTCGAGCGAGAAAGCGCAGGAGAGCTCCTTGAGGCTCATGGGATGTTGCAATTCCAGTCGACCGAGCAGTAGATACGCCGACCGGTCCAGATGAAGTTCGGCCCGTTGTGCGAGCGCGTGGTAACGCGAGAGCAGAGTCAACTCGTACTCGATATTCACCAGATCAGGGTCCCGGTCCATCCTCATATTGTGCAGACTACACACGATGTGTAGCGTGCACACTGGGGCGAACGCACCAATCAGAACACGCCATGGCGGGAGCCGCATGTCCGTTCACGCAGGGTCGTCCAATGTCGACGAGAAAATCCCCGACACGAACTACGCATCCTCGGGTCCAGTGCTCACCGTTCTAGGACTGTGCGGAATCGTCGTCGCCTTGATGCAGACGCTGGTAGTCCCCATCATTCCGCAATTGCCGCACCTGCTGAACTCCACTCCCGCCGACACCTCGTGGGCGGTCACCGCAACACTCCTCGCCGCCGCGGTGATCACGCCGATCAGCGGGCGCCTCGGCGACATGTTCGGCAAGAAACGAATGCTGCTGGTCAGTCTCGGGATGGTCGTTCTGGGCTCGGCCATCTGCGCGATCGCACCTTCACTGATCGTGCTCGTTGTCGGCCGAGCACTTCAAGGAGCATCAGTCGGGGCAATTCCATTGGGCATAGCCATCATTCGTGACGTTCTTCCACCGAAGAAAGTGGCCGGCGCGATGGCGGTCATGAGCGCCACCCTCGGCGTCGGCGGTGCGATCGGACTGCCGATCGCCGCGGTGATCGCCCAGAATGCCAACTGGCACTTCCTCTTCGTCACATCGGCAGCGTTCGGGCTGATCTGCATCGCACTGGTTGCGTTCGTCATTCCCGAATCGACCGTACGACGCCCGGGACGTTTCGACTTCGTCGGTGCGCTCGGCCTCACCGTTGGTCTGATCACCCTGTTACTCCCCATCACCAAGGGCGGAACCTGGGGATGGGGCGACGCGAAAACCCTGGGGCTCCTTGCGGTTTCCGCGCTCAGCTTCCTGATGTGGGGATGGTGGGAACTTCGACGCAACGCACCGCTGGTGGACCTCCGCGTATCGGCCCGGCCGCAAGTTCTCTTCACCAACTTCGCGTCGATCGCCGTCGGTTTTGCCATGTACGGCAATTCCCTGACGCTCCCCCAACTGCTCATGGCACCGACGTCCACCGGTTACGGACTCGGACTGTCCATGGTTGCAGCGGGACTCGCACTGGCCCCCGGCGGACTCGTCATGATGGCGCTCTCGCCCGTCTCCGCTCGAATTTCGGCTTGGCGCGGCCCGCGAATCACGTTGATGCTCGGCGCCCTCGTCATCGGATTGGGTTACGCCTTCGCATATTTCACGGTGTCGAGTGTCTGGCAGGTCGCCGTGGCCGGAATGTTCATCGGAGCGGGCGTCGGGCTCTCGTACTCGGCCATGCCGGCCTTGATCATGGGCGCAGTCCCCATCACGGAATCTGCAGCCGCGAACGGACTGAACTCACTGATGCGATCGATCGGCACGTCGACGTCTGCCGCGATCGTGAGCGTCGTCCTGGCCGGAATGACCATCACCGTCGGCACCGCAGTGATCCCCTCGTTCGAGGCGTTTCGTGCCACGTTCCTGATCTCCATCGCCGCCGCCGTCGTGACGATGGTGTTCGCCGGGTTGATTCCCAAACAGAAAGTCTCGTAAGGGAATCAACCCGGCGGAGGACTCACTTCTCCGAAGAGCCTTCGATGCTGCCCGTCTGCAACTTCGACAGAAGTGTGTAGATGAAATTGATGATGATATCCACGTGGTGCCCTCTCACATAACGGGTCCCCGACCCGCCAACGACGGTACCGCAGAACTCTTCTCCATCGAATCGCCGACAATCAATTCTGCAACGTGTTCTAATTTGAGGCGACGACTACCCGAGGAGCCTTTCATGACCTGGACACGCACCGAACTCGAAGACGCCTTCGCGGGTTACCAGAACACCGTTGTCGAGTGCACTCGTTCCGGCGATTGGAACGCCTTCGCGGACATGTTCACCGAGGACGTCGTCTACGTGGAACACGCTTTCGGCACCCTCAATGGCCGAGAGGCCGTACGCAAGTGGGTTACTCGCACGATGACGGAGTTCCCCGGGCACCGCATGACCGAATTTCCAGCCAACTGGTTCGTGGTCGACGAGCAGCGCGGATGGATCGTGTGCGAGATCGACAACCCGATGGAGGATCCGGGTGACGGATCCAAGCACGGAGCCGCCAACATCACGATCCTGCACTACGCCGGCAACGGACTGTGGTCTCGCGAAGAAGACGCCTACAACCCGATGAACTTCCTGTCGATGGCAAAAGCATGGTGCCTCGCCGCGGAAGCGGCGGGCACCCTCCCCGATGACGCCAAGGCCTGGCTCGCCAAATTCGGCGCTATGGTGCGATAGATCCTGTCGGCAACGAGGATCCGACCGGCTGGGCCGGACCGACCGCACCGGCCAACGACCACTGCCCGTAGTCCCGAGTGAGGATCGAGTTCAGATCCACGCCGACGCCGTCGACCTTGCGCTTGTCGATCTCGAACTGATGCAGGTTTGCCCGCGGGTGCACATACCCTGCGGGCGAGCCCCAGTTGTGCTGCCAGAACCAGGTTCCGACGCCGGCACTGATCATTGCGTCGATCACGCGAGTGTTTCCGTAGACGCCGAGCGCTCCGTTGCCGACAACCGAGGCCCACCCCTCGAGGTACGGCGCGATCAGCGTAGTGATTTCAGTAGTGGTCGGGTTGTCGTCGATCGACGCGTAGATCGGCCGACCGGACGGCCCACCAGCCGCCGCATGTAGTTCGAGGCCACGGGCAGCATGACGCTTGCCCGCTTCGCGGGCCCCGCGCCAGTCCGCCGTTCCGCCCTTGCCGAATTGATAGCAAGAAACGACTTGAAGTCCGGCCGCAGTCAACGCGTCGGTTTCCCGCGCCAGTACGGGCTTGCCGACCATCCAATCGGCGCCCGGGCGCCTGTCCGAAACGTATCGAATGGCGCCCGCATACCCGGCGGCCTTTATCGCCTGAGCGGACGGCACACCGGCGGCGTAATCGAGCAGGGTCCCGAGCGAACCGGCATTGGCCACCGACGTCGTACCGCTCAATGCAGCGAGTCCGGCAGCCGCCGATCCAGCCGCTGCGTACTTGAAGAGGTTTCTTCGCGAGACGTGCACAAAGCTCCGATCATCGGCGTGTCCCGCTCGAAGTGGCGGGCAGGCAAGCTATCTTCTTTCGCTCGCATTCCACCACAGTCACATCATCCCCGCCATGCACTTGGCCAACATGAGCCACATTTGCGACAAATGGGCT
>NZ_CAURKP010000288.1:0-4913 GCF_963525155.1 uncultured Rhodococcus sp. | reverse complement strand
CGGCTCCAAGGTCACCATGAAGTACCCGGCCGTGTGGCTGATGGGTGAGTACGCCCGCGGTGAGGTTCTCTCCGTTGCGTTCTCCGGCGAGGGCCAGCACCAGGACACCGGCGCCAAGATGCTCCACCTCGCGCCGCACACGTCCTCGACCATCATCAGCAAGTCTGTCGCCCGCGGCGGTGGACGTGCGTCGTACCGCGGTCTGGTGCAGGTCAACAAGGGTGCCCACGGCTCCAAGTCGACCGTCAAGTGTGACGCTCTGCTCGTCGACCAGATCAGCCGCAGCGACACCTACCCGTACGTCGACATCCGCGAGGACGACGTCACCATGGGTCACGAGGCCACCGTCTCCAAGGTCAGTGACGATCAGCTCTTCTACCTGATGAGCCGCGGACTGACCGAGGACGAGGCGATGGCCACCATCGTGCGTGGATTCGTCGAGCCCATCGCGAAGGAACTCCCGATGGAGTACGCGCTCGAGCTCAACCGCCTTATCGAACTTCAGATGGAAGGGGCTGTGGGTTAGTGACCACGCCAGAGACCGGAGTCATCGGAGCTGTTGCCGGGGAGAACCCGACCGCTCCTGTAAAGGGTGCAGCCACAGGCTCACCCATCACGAACAAGGGTGAGCAGTTCTCCTCGTTCGACGTCAATGCTTTCGAGGTTCCCGGCGGACGTGACGAGATCTGGCGGTTCACCCCGCTGCGTCGCCTCCGGGGATTGCACGACGGCAGCGCCGTCGCCAACGGACAGGTCACCGTCGAGGTCGACGGCGGAAGCGACATCACCGTCGAGACCGTCGGCCGTGACGACGCACGTCTGGGCAAAGCCGGCGTTCCCGCTGATCGCATTGCAGCGCAGGCGTATTCGAGCTTCGAGACGGCAACGGTCATCTCGGTTGGTGCCGAGGTCGAGGTCGAGAAGCCCGTTGTGGTCACCATGACCGGCCCCGGAGTCGACAACGTCGCCTACGGACACACCCAGATTCGTCTGGCGCAGTTCGCCAAGGCGACGTTCGTGATCGACCAGCGCGGCAGCGGAACCTTCGCGGAGAACATCGAATTCGTTCTCGGTGACAGTTCGCAGCTGACCGTGGTGGCCATCCAGGACTGGGCGGACGACGCAGTTCACGTGACGTCACACCACGCTCGCCTGAACCGCGACGCAGTGCTTCGATACACCTCGATCAGCCTGGGCGGCGACCTGGTGCGCCTGTCCGCCACCGTCAAGTACGACGGACCGGGCGGCGACGCCGAACTGCTCGGCCTGTACTTCGCCGACGCCGGCCAGCATCTGGAACAGCGTCTGCTGGTGGACCATTCGCAGCCCAATTGCAAGTCCAACGTGGTCTACAAGGGTGCGCTTCAGGGCGATCCCGGATCCGGCAAGCCCGACGCGCACACCGTGTGGATCGGCGACGTTCTCATCCGCGCCGCAGCGGAGGGCACCGACACGTTCGAGCTCAACCGCAACCTGGTGCTGACCGACGGCGCCCGCGCCGACTCGGTTCCGAACCTCGAAATCGAAACCGGTGAGATCGTCGGGGCCGGCCACGCAAGTGCAACGGGACGTTTCGACGACGAGCAGCTGTTCTACCTGCGTGCTCGTGGTATCCCGGAGGATCAGGCTCGTCGTCTGGTCGTACGTGGGTTCTTCCACGAAATCATCAACAAGATCGCTGTTCCCGAGGTGCGCGATCGCCTCGAAGCCGCAGTCGAAGCCGAACTCGCAGCCGTCGGCTCCTGACCGCCCCGCCGGCGACACCACCCCGTCGCTACGCTCGCCCGCCTCATCTTGAAGGAATTTCATGTCTACCAGTGACAACACCACCACTTCGGTCCTCGAGGTTCGTGACCTGCACGTCGAGGTCGCCAACTCCGATGCCAACGCCGAGCCCATCCAGATCCTCAAGGGCGTCGACCTGACGGTCCGCTCGGGGGAGACCCACGCGATCATGGGCCCCAACGGCTCCGGCAAGTCGACTCTGTCGTACGCCATCGCCGGTCACCCCAAGTACCAGGTCACGTCCGGCTCCATCACCCTCAACGGTGAAGACGTCCTCGCAATGAGCGTCGACGAGCGTGCGCGTGCCGGGCTCTTCCTGGCCATGCAGTACCCCGTCGAGGTTCCCGGCGTTTCCATGTCCAACTTCCTGCGCACCGCCGCTACGGCCGTGCGAGGCGAGGCTCCCAAGCTGCGCCACTGGGTCAAGGAAGTCAAGGAAGCCCTCAGCGAGCTCGAGATCGATCCCTCGTTCATCGAGCGCTCGGTCAACGAAGGTTTCTCCGGTGGCGAGAAGAAGCGCCACGAGATCCTGCAGTTGGGCATGCTCAAGCCGAAGATCGCGATCCTCGACGAGACCGACTCCGGCCTCGACGTCGACGCTCTGCGCACCGTCTCGGAAGGCGTCAACCGCTACAAGGAGCGCGAGAACGGCGGCGTTCTGCTGATCACGCACTACACGCGCATTCTGCGCTACATCAACCCCGACTTCGTTCACGTGTTCGTCGGTGGCCGCATCGTCGAGTCCGGTGGACCGGAGCTGGCCGACGAGCTCGAGACCAACGGCTACGGTCGTTTCGCCGCGGACACCGCAGCTACCCAGGGAGCGTAATCACGATGACCACCTCGGTGCGCGAGCTCGACGTCACAGCGGTTCGGGCCGACTTCCCGATCCTGGCGCGAACCGTGCGCGACGGAAAACCTTTGGTGTACTTGGATTCCGGCGCTACCTCGCAGCGTCCGGTCCAGGTTCTCGATGCCGAACGGGACTTCCTGACCACGTGTAACGCGGCAGTACACCGGGGTGCTCATCAGCTCGCAGAAGAGGCGACGGACGCGTACGAGAATGCTCGCGCCACCATCGCTTCTTTCGTGGGCGCGGATTCGGACGAGTTGGTGTTCACCAAGAACGCCACCGAGGCTCTCAATCTGGTGACCTACGTTCTCGGTGACGATCGCTTCGACCGCCATGTCGGTCCTGGCGACGAAATCGTCATCACCGAACTCGAACACCACGCCAACCTCGTTCCCTGGCAGGAACTTGCGCGCCGAACCGGTGCGACGCTCAAGTGGTACGGAGTCACCGACGACGGCCGGATCGATCTCGATTCGCTGGAGCTGACAGACGCGGTGAAGGTCGTTTCGTTCACCCACCAGTCCAACGTGACCGGCGCGATCGCGCCCGTCGAGGAATTGGTGCGACGAGCACGCGCCGTCGGTGCACTCGTCGTGCTCGACGCGTGCCAGTCGGTGCCTCACATGGCGGTCGACTTCCACGAACTGGGAGTGGACTACGCGGCGTTCTCCGGTCACAAGATGCTCGGCCCTTCGGGGGTCGGAGTTCTCTACGGCCGTCGTGAACTGCTGGCAGCGATGCCTCCGTTCATCACCGGTGGCTCGATGATCGAGACGGTCACCATGGAGGTCAGCACTTACGCGCCACCGCCTCAGCGTTTCGAAGCCGGCGTACCGATGACCTCACAGGTGGTCGGGTTGGGCGCTGCCGTGGATTACCTGAACACCTTCGGGATGGACGCAGTCGCCGCGCACGAGCACGTGTTGGTGGAGGCTGCTCTCGAAAAGTTGTCGGCGATCGAAGGTCTGCGCATCATCGGACCGCAGACGTCCGAGAACCGCGGCGGAGCGATTTCCTTTGTCGTGGACGGTATTCACGCCCACGACCTCGGACAGATCCTCGACGACGAGGGCGTCGCGATTCGCGTCGGACACCATTGTGCGTGGCCGCTGCATCGTAAGTTCGGTGTCGCTGCGACGGCCCGTGCGTCGTTTGCGCTCTACAACACCACCGCGGAAATCGATGTTCTCGTTGCCGCGATCAAGCGTGCGCAGGAATTTTTCGGTGTCGCAGGGGAGTTGAACTGAATCATGCGCATGGAGCAGATGTATCAGGAAGTGATCCTCGATCACTACAAACATCCGCACGGCCGCGGACTCCGTGAGCCGTTCGGCGCCGAGGTGCACCACGTCAACCCGACGTGTGGCGACGAGGTGACGTTGCGCGTCCAGATATCCGAGGACGGAACGGTCTCCGACGTCTCGTACGACGGTCAGGGTTGTTCGATCAGCCAGGCGTCGACGTCGGTGCTCAACGACCTCGTCATCGGGATGCAGGTCACCGACGCACTGAAGACGGTGACGGCGTTCAACGAGATGGTGAGCAGTCGGGGCACCGTCGAGGGGGACGAGGACGTTCTCGGCGACGGTATCGCGTTCGTCGGAGTCTCGAAGTATCCGGCACGCGTGAAGTGCGCCTTGCTCGGATGGATGGCATTCAAGGATGCTGTAGTCCAGATTGTCGACGGCAGTGCTGTGACGACGGCGGACAGCAGCAGTGAATTGGTCGACACGACTGAAGGACAGGGATCATGACCGAGACACAACCAGTGCAGGACGCCGAGGTCGGCGCTCCGGTGAATCCGAATCCCGATTCCACTGCGGAATTCGGTGGCGCACAGGGCAGTGGCACTGTCCCGTCGCCTGAGCGACTCGACGAACTCGAAGAAGCGATGCGCGACGTCGTCGATCCCGAACTGGGAATCAACGTCGTCGATCTCGGCTTGGTCTACGGACTCTTCGAAGACGACGGTGTCGTCACTATCGACATGACTTTGACGTCGGCGGCGTGCCCGTTGACCGACGTGATCGAGGACCAGGCGCGCGGCGCACTTGTGCGTAGCGATCTGTGTACCGACATGAAGATCAACTGGGTGTGGTTGCCGCCGTGGGGACCGGACAAGATCACCGAAGACGGACGCGAGCAACTGCGCGCACTCGGCTTCACGGTCTGACAAGCAACCTCGGCACGATCAACTGAATACATTTCACCGGAGCGTCGGTGCCCGTTCGTCGGGTACCGGCGCTTCGGTTTGTTATATAGGGCCGTTTTAGCC
>NZ_CAURKP010000287.1:0-4932 GCF_963525155.1 uncultured Rhodococcus sp. | reverse complement strand
CCCCTAATCCCGTCTAGACTTCTCGTGAATGCCAGGTAAAACAATGAAAACCCCCAGGTCCAACACGAACCTGGGGGTTAAACGTGGAGCTAAGGGGACTCGAACCCCTGACCCCCACACTGCCAGTGTGGTGCGCTACCAGCTGCGCCATAGCCCCGTATTCAGTTCACTCTAACAGTCGAACTCGCAGCGGCTGTTCTGCTTTCCGCTTGCTGGAAGAAAGTTACACCACTTGACTCCTGGGCAACAAATCGCCTGGTCAGAGCGAAGCGGCCGCTCCTCGTCGGAGCGGCCGCTTCAGCTCAGGAAGAGAGCTTGGAAACCCAGTCGCTGCTGCCCGTGTCAACGATCTTGCCGTTCGCCACTACCGTGGGCGTCCCGTTCGACCCGACATCCGTGAGCGCCTGGCTGGCGGCTGCGGCATTGGCCGCGGCGGCTTCGACGTTGGTGCCGGAAGAGATGCAGGTTGCCACGTCCTCGGATGCGCCCGCATCACGAGCGATCTGGGCGAGGTCGTCGTTGGTGTGGTCGCTGCTGCCGCCCTCGGCCGGCTGCGTGTCGGTCGCGAAAAGCTTGTTGTGGAATGCGGAGTACGCAATCGCGTCACCACCCTGAGCGACGCAGAGCAGAGCGGCGCCGGCCCGTGTGGAGTAGTCACCGCTGCCCGACGCCCGGTTGAGGAAGTTCAGCATGTGGTACCGCACGGCGACGTCACCGTTGTCGACGGCGGCCGCGAGAGCCTGGCCACTGAGGTGTTCGAGAGCAGCACAGGCCGGGCACAGCGGATCCTCGAAGAGATCAATGGTTGTCGCGGCGGAGGGCTTGCCGAGCAGCACCACTCCGTTGTCCTGCACCGTGACGGCAACTTCGGAACTCTGCACGGAGCCGTAGCCGTCGTTCTGGGGCTTGTTCTTGCTGTTCGTCCACAAGACACCGCCGATGACGAGGGCCGCGATCACGAGCACCGCGAGGCCACCGATGATGTAGGTGGAGCGGCTCGAGACCGGTTCCGGAGAGTATTTGTTCTTGCTGCTCTTGGTGCTCACGCTGATGCAGTCCTTCGTGCGTCGAAACGATTTACCGATTGCTTACCTTGCCACTGAAGACTGAGTATCCACTGAGAACGCCGCGCGTGATCCGGGCCCCAATGCGAGTGGCGAACGCGGGAACACGAGCAGCCAGACGGCAAGTGCCAAGAAGCCCAGGTCGCGGAGAATCTCCTTCGAATAGTCCCAAGCGCCGACGTCGGCTGCACCTCCGCCGCCGAAACATCCGCAGTCGATGGACAATCCCCTGGCCCACACCGAAATGATCACCGCAATGAGAACCGTGAGGATGACCACCGAGACTGCAGCGGATGCTCGCACCGCCAACCCGACGAGGATCAGCAGGCCCAGGACTATTTCGACCAGGGGAAGAGCCGTCGCCACCGGACCCACCAGTGACTCGGGCAATAGTTGATAGGCGCGCACCGCGATCTTCGTCTGAACGGGATCAAAGAACTTGAGTCCCCCGGAAATCAGCCAGACGGCCGCCAAACCCAATCGGGCCACAAGACTCACGATGCGAATTGCCACCCGATCGAGAGTACAGAATGCCCGGTCAGTCCAGGTTTGTCCGCGCAGGAGTATCCGTTAGCACCGTCACATCAGTCAGATCTTCTACAACGGATTCGACAGGCTTCGTTCGCGACGGGACGAACAACCACCCCGTCGCCGACACGACAACGACGGATCCCATCACTGCGAAGGCCGCCGAGTACGAAACATGTTGGGCGATCAGCCCGGCACAAATCGGCGCCACTACCCCACCGATGTCGGACATCATCTGGAATACCGCCAGAACGGGTCCACCTCGGGCCGTCGATCCGACAACATCGGCAACCGCAGCCTGCTGGGCCGGACTCATGAGGCCGGAGCCGACACCAGTCACTGCGGCAATGGCGAAGAACACCACGAGGTTGTCGGTGAATCCCATTGCGATGGTTCCCAGACCGCAGATGAGTAGGCCGCTCACGACAAAGGGCTTGCGTCCGAAGCGGTCCGAGAGTCGTCCGGAGACGATCAACACCAACGCATTGCCGACGGCGAAGATCGTCAGGGCGTAGGCCGCAATCGAGGGGTCTCGGCCGAGGAACTCGACGACGAACAGGGGAACCATGGCAACGCGAACTCCGAAGATCACGCCACCGAAGGCGAGGTTCGATCCGAGCGCTGCCCGGTACACCGGCGACTGGAGGCCTTCTGTGAGAGTCATCGACTTCACATCGACAGCCTTGTCCGGTGACGCCAAATGAGATCCACGCAGGCTCACGAAGACAACGAGCGCGGCGATCACCAACGCAATTGCGTAGATGATGAACGGCATCCGCAGACCGAACTGCAACAGCGCACCGCCGACCAGCGGGCCGCCGATCGATCCCATGAGAAAGCTTGTCGCGTACAGACCCGACACGCGGCCGCGACTGTCCGACGGTGACATGCGAATGATCAGCCCGAGGGCCGACACCGTGAACATGGTCGACCCGATGCCGCCCAACGACCGGAACAGCAGAAGTTGCCAGTACTCCCCCGCGAAAGCGCACGCACCGGTCGAGACCGCGACGATGAGAAGGCCGACGATGTAGACCGGCCGCTCACCGAGTTTCTGTACCAAAGTGCCGCTCATCGGCGCGAACACCAACCGCATGAAAGCGAAAGACGAGATCACGATCGTGGCGGCGGTGACCGATACGTCGAAGCTGCGCGCGAACTGAGGTAGTGCCGGGGCGACCAACCCGAATCCGAGGGCGATGACGAAGCTGGCGGCGACCAGTACCCAAATTTCCTGTGGCAGCTTGGCTGCACGAGTTTTCATGTCGCCCGGAATTCTAGCCGGGCGACATGAGCGGTCCGCGGGCTAGTTCGCCTTCAAGACGCCGGACACCAAGTCCTTGGCCGCTGCCTGAACCTGAGCCAGATGATCGGCGCCCTTCATCGACTCGGCATAGATCTTGTACACGTCCTCCGTGCCGGACGGCCTCGCTGCAAACCACGCGTTCTCCGTCGTCACCTTGAGACCACCGATCGCCGCGCCGTTTCCGGGCGCGGCAGTCAGTGTCGCGGTGATCGGTTCACCCGCCAGCTCGGTTGCACTCACCTGGTCGGGAGACAGTTTTGCCAAGACTGCCTTCTGTGCGCGTGTCGCGGGCGCATCGATACGCGCGTACGCCGGGCTCCCGAACTTCTCGGCCAACGCGGCGTAGTGCGCTGACGGAGACTTTCCCGTCACCGCGGTGATTTCCGACGCGAGCAACGCAAGGATGATGCCGTCCTTGTCCGTCGTCCAGACGGAACCGTCGTGTCGGAGGAAGGACGCGCCGGCGCTTTCCTCGCCGCCGAATCCCACGGACCCGTCGAGCAATCCGGGAACGAACCACTTGAACCCGACCGGAACCTCGAGCAATTCGCGGCCCAGGCTGCTCACGACACGGTCGATCATCGAGGAACTCACGAGGGTCTTGCCGACCTTGGTATCTGCGCCCCAACCTGGCCGGTTCGCGAACAGGTACTCGATGGCAACGGCCAGATAGTGATTCGGGTTCATCAAACCGCCGTCGGGAGTGACGATGCCGTGGCGGTCGGAGTCCGCATCGTTTCCGGTCGCGATGTCGTAGCGATCCCGAATCCCGATCAGCGACGCCATCGCGTCGGGCGACGAGCAGTCCATGCGGATCTTGCCGTCCGTATCCAGCGTCATGAACCGCCAGGTCGGATCGACGAGTGGATTCACCACTTCGAGGTCCAGTCGGTGAGTTTCGGCAATCGCGCCCCAGTAATCGACGCTTGCCCCGCCGAGGGGGTCTGCACCGATCCTGATTCCGGCATCGCGGATCGCGTCGATGTTGAGGACACTGGGGAGGTCTTCGACGTAGTAGCGGAGGAAGTCGTAGCGTTCGACGCGGTCCAGCGCTTGTGCCGCCGTCACACGCCGTACCCCGGAAAGCCCCTTGCGCAGAAGCTCGTTCGCTCGATCGGCGATAACCGACGTCGCATCCGTGTCCGCGGGCCCACCGTGCGGCGGGTTGTATTTGAAGCCACCGTCACGAGGCGGATTGTGTGACGGTGTCACGACGATGCCGTCGGCCTTGGCCTCCGGACCCGTCGAGTTGTATCGCAAGATCGCGTGACTGACAGCCGGGGTGGGCGTGTAGGCATCGCGTGAATCGACGAGGACGACGACGTCGTTGGCGACCAGAACCTCCAAGGCCGACAGCCAGGCAGGTTCCGAGAGCGCATGTGTATCGCGGCCGATGAACAGTGGTCCGTCGATGCCCTGCGAAGCGCGGTACTCGACGATCGCCTGGGTTGTCGCCAGGATGTGAGCTTCGTTGAACGCCGCGTCGAGACTGGAACCGCGATGTCCTGAAGTGCCGAAAAGTACCTGCTGCATCGGGTTCTCGGGATCCGGAGTGCGCGTGTAATACGCGGTGACCAGATGAGGAACATTGATCAGATCCTCTGGCAGAGCCACTTGTCCTGCTCGTTCGTGCGCCACGAATCCCCCTCGGCCCGGTGGTCGACCACTGTGTCGACGCGACTGTGGACAATTGTCTACCCTGGCCGCGTGGCGTGCACGCTCGGCGCCGGATCCGTCAATCCGTGATCTGGATTCCCAACCACGCAGCGGACAGTCCCACGATCAGACTGAGGACGATGTAGATCAGAGAAAGCGCCGTCTGGCGCCTCTCGATCATCCCGACGTTCTCGGTCGCGAATGTCGAATAGGTGGACAAGCCGCCGCAGAAGCCGGTCGCCAGAAGTGCGGCCATCTCGGTGGAAAGAGCTGCCCCGGTGAACAATCCAAGGAGGAAGCAGCCGATCACGTTCGCGGCGAACGTCGCAGCCGGAAATCCCTTGTACGCGGGCACATACCGCGCCAACAGGTAACGGC
>NZ_CAURKP010000286.1:0-4965 GCF_963525155.1 uncultured Rhodococcus sp. | reverse complement strand
CGGACATCCTCGAAGTCGCGCAGAAGCGCGGCTCCGAACTGGCCGAGACCGCACGCGAGCGCAGCGCCGAACTGGCAGAGCTGGCGAGCAAGCGCAGCTCTGAGTTCGCCGAACTCGCCCTCGAGAAGAGCAACGAGTGGGCCGAAACGGCGTCGGAGCAAACCGAGGTGCTGGGTAAGCGTGCTCGCAAGCGCGCCGAGAAGGCGCTCGAAAAGGCTCGCGCCAAGAAGGACGAATTGACGCACTGAGTGCACCGAAAAACACGGTCAGGCCACCTTCGGGTGGCCTGACCTGTATCTATGCGGCAGTTCATCTGGGGGAACTAGACTGTCTTGGCGCTTTTGCAGCGCGTGAATTTCTCATCAAGCCTAGGAGATCCTTTGCCCGACGCGGACCCGTCACTGAACGAGCAAGAGCTCGAGCAGCAGTACGTGACGATGTTGTACTCCCGTCTCGACGATCTTCGAAAGTATGCCCAAACTCGCTTGAGCACGGTCCTCCTCGAGACCGGCGGAACCCCGCAAGCACGCAGTGAACGCGAATCCTTCAACGCCATGTACACCGAGGATCTCGCCAAGTACGACGCAGCCGAGAACGGAATGTGTTTCGGACGCATCGACTTCGACGACGAGCGACGCTACGTCGGCCGACTGGGAATCCTGGACACCGACAACGACTACGAAACGCTGCTCCTCGACTGGCGAGCTCCGATGGCGCGCCCGTTCTATCTGGCGACGCCCGCGGCACCTGAGGGCGTGAAGCGGCGACGCCATATTCGCAGTCGGAGCCGCACAGTCACCGGCATCAACGACGAATATCTGGACCTCGACGCGGCCCGCGCCGCAGGCGTGGTGACCGAAGCCGGCGGCGTCGCCGGTGAGAGCGCTCTCCTGGACGCTCTGAACGCAGCGCGTACGGGTCAGATGAACGACATCGTCGAGACCATTCAGAGTGAGCAGGATGCCATCATCCGCTCCGAGCACAAGAGCGTTTTGGTCGTCCAGGGCGGTCCGGGTACCGGTAAAACCGCAGTCGCCCTTCACCGTGCCGCCTTCTTGCTCTACACCTACCGTCAGCAACTGGCCAAGGCCGGTGTTCTCATCATCGGGCCGAACGCGACGTTCCTCGACTACATCAGCCAGGTCCTTCCTTCACTCGGCGAGACCGGAGTTCTGCTCTCGACGATCGGGGACCTGTACCCCGGAGTGCGTGCGACTCGTACGGATTCCCTCGCCGCCGGTGAGATCAAGGGTTCCCTCGCGATCCTCGACGTGCTCAAGAACGCCGTCCGGGATCGGCAGGAAGTTCCGTCGAAGCCGATTACCCTTCGATTCGACACGTACGACTTGAAGCTGGATCGAAAGACTGTCACGAAGGCGCGCGGGCGTGCTCGGTCGTCGCGTCGCCCACACAACCTGGCGCGCCCGATCTTCGTGGCAGCAGTCATCGAGGCGTTGGCACTGCAGATGGCCGAACTCATCGGCGGAAACCTCGTCGACGGTGGGTCACTCCTCAGTCGGGACGACATCGCCGACATTCGCGACGAGATGCGTGAGGACCCTGACATCATGTCCGCCATCGGAAAGCTGTGGCCCGAATTGTCGCCGCAGCAAATCCTCGCGGAACTGTGGACGTCGCCGGCGAGGTTGGCCAAGGCAGCGCCGCAACTCGACGACGCCCAACGCGACGAGCTTCTGCAGAGCGTCGGACCGGGTTTCAGTGCGGCCGATGCTCCCCTGCTCGACGAACTGGCCGAGATTCTCGGCGTCGACGACGCCGCCGAACGCGAACGCGCACAACGTGAATGGCGCGCGCAGATCGCCGACGCCCAGGGCGCCCTCGACATCCTCACCGGGTCTGCACCACAGGATCTCGAAGACGAGATGGATCCCGAGATCTTGATGGCGTACGACTTGATCGACGCCAGCCAACTCGCCCAACGCCACGATCAGGGCCAGCGCCAGACCACGGCAGAACGCGCTGCCGGCGACCGAACCTGGACCTACGGTCACGTGATCGTCGACGAAGCCCAAGAGCTCTCCGAAATGGCGTGGCGAATGCTGATGCGGCGCATACCGAATCGCTGGATGACGTTGGTCGGCGATACAGCTCAGACCGGTGATCCCGCGGGAACTTCGTCCTGGCAGAAGATTCTCGAGCCTTACGTCGCCAAGCGCTGGAAGCTCACCGAACTGACCGTCAACTACCGAACTCCCTCGGAGATCATGGATGTCGCACACCGTGTGCTCGAAGAGATCGACCCGGAGCAATCCGTGCCCCGGTCGGTACGCGACAGCGGATTCGCGCCGTGGGCGCTCAAGACCACGGCCGAAGAATTGGAATCGACCGTGCGCCGTTGCATCGAGTCCGAGTCGCATCCCGGTATCACCGCAGTGATCGCCGGTTCCGAGGTCGTTGCCGATCTGGCGGGCATTGCGAGTGACACCGTAAGCGTCCTGTCCGTCAAGGACGTCAAGGGACTCGAGTTCGACACCGTGTTGATCGTCGAACCAGCCGACATTCTCGACGAGTCACCACGCGGAATGAACGACCTCTACGTCGCATTGACCCGCGCTACCCAGAGGCTCGGCATCATTCACGTCGAGTCGCTCCCCGCGGTTCTCGACGGCGTCGAAGCAGCAGAGTTGGCCTTCGATTCGTGAGCATCACGGAGTAGGTTCGTGCGTGACACCACGAATGGTGGTGTCACTCCAATTTGTGTCGACGACTGAAGGAATGACCCCTCGTGCTTGGCCTGCCCGCAAGTTCCGCCGCACCCATCCGCAAGATCGCTCGCGTGGTGATCGGCGTCGGGATGCTTGCGGCGGTGACAGCCGGTTGCTCAGAGGATGATTCGAGTTCGACGGCTGCTGCAGGCAGCGACGACATCGCTGCTGTTGCTGCCGCACCGACCGAAAAACCGGTAGACGAGGCAGAAAGGCTGCGGGCGGCGCTTGCGTCTACCGGGGTCACGCCCGCCTTTTCCGACGACATGTTGCAGGCGCTCGGTGACGGCGTCTGCCAGCAGCTCGCGGCCGGAACGGATCGAGCGATGATCATCGCGAATCTGCGGGCGGTATCGCTGAACGGAGCAAGCGAACCAATGGTCACCTCCGGAAACGGCTCGGCCGCATCGACAACACCCCCCAGCGCCGATCAGCTGGCTGAAGTGTTCGTCGATGCGGCCGAGGCCGACTATTGCCGGTAGTTCAGCGAACGGTGTGCACGATCAGGACATCGGACGTCGCCTTGCGAGCGGCATCGGAAGGCACCGACCCGAGTAGGCGCCCGGTCAACGTGTTCAATCCGCGATTTCCGACGACCAGCAAGTCGCCCTTCACCTCGTCGAGCAAAGCGAGAAGCGATTCGACGGGAGCGCCGACGACGGCGCGCTCGACAACATCCTTGGCACCCTGGGCATGTGCGCGCTCACGAGCGGTGCGAAGGATCTCGTAGGTCGGAGCGGAACCGGTGACCTGGTAGGCCTCGTTACCCAAAGCATCAGCGGCAGCGCTCACGTCCTTGGGATCAGCCGGGTAGTACGCACACGCGATGACGAGCTGAGCGTCCGAGCCACTGGCAATGGCGGCAGCTCTGTCGACTGCCTTCAGTGACGACTCGGAGCCATCGGTTCCTACGACAACGGTCCGGTAGGCACTCATTCATTCCTCCATGGTTACGGGACGGACGGTACGGCCGGCACCGGGCGCAACGCTGTTGCGCCCGCTCGACAACCGCTGCGCTGACATTAGCGGGATTGTGCCGCGGATAGTGTTATTTGCAGTACACGCCACAAGCCCACAGTGAATGTGATTCTTCGTCACAGACACATTTGTTCGGTGGTGACCACTCAGCGAAGTTTGCCGAAGCGGGGCCCGAACAGCGCCGCCGGAAATACTTCCTGCTCGACCAGGGCGGTACGCCACGGCGTCGCCAATTCCAGCAATCGCTTGGCACCCTCCTCACCAAGCGCATCCCACGGAGCCAAAGCGAGGTCGTCCGTCAGGTCTTCGACGACGTCACGCAAGTCCTGCCCGTCCTCGGTCAGCGCACCGGACGAACGATGCAGCAGTTCGCGGTCCTTCAAACTCTCGACGGCCTCGTCCCACTGTTCCTGCGACCATCCGCGACGAGTCTGCGCGAATTTGCGCTGAAACCCGATTCCCGTCGCGGTGTGCGTGATCAACGCGTCCAGGCCGTTCAATCCCGCGGTCTGAAGGGCCGCAATGTGGCCGTCACCGCGATACTCACGCAGCAGTGTCAGCGCGTGCCAGAAACGCAGGTGCGGCTCGGCCGGCCAGTCGAGCGACGCCCAACCCGCGTACAGGGGGCGGCCGTCCACTCCAGGAATGTTCTGGGCAGCGATCGACACGAGTTCGGCGGCCTCGGCCATGTCCGCCGATCCTGTCACGTCTGCACCGAGCAGGCGGACGTACGCCGCGTCGATTGCCCGATACCGCGCGGCGACAACCTCTGTGGGCCTTGCCAATTCCCAGGCACGTGGGATGACACTGGCGATCAATTCAGGATTGAAGTTGAAGAAGGTGGCCGTGACGACAGTCGCGGGTGGAGCGCCGAGCGGAGCTGATCGCCCGGCAAAGTACACCATTCGGCCAGGCTCCAACCCGACGCCGACAAGTTCCTTCTCCGTCTCCGGGACGAAGTACGCCAAGGAATGGAGAAGTTCGAGAGTCCGCGCGGTCTTGCCTGCAGTCTGTGCATCCATACCTGAAACCGTAGCGGTCGAAAGCACGAACACACGCGAGGCGACCTACTTGAGACCCGCGGCGTCCATTCCTCGAAGCTCCTTCTTCAAATCCGAGATTTCGTCTCGCAATCGCCCAGCCAACTCGAACTGAAGGTCACGTGCAGCGTTCATCATCTGATCGGTGAGTTCCTTGACCAGATCTGCCAATTCGGCCCGAGGCATCGATTTGGTGTCGCGCCCCTCGTATACACCCGCAC
>NZ_CAURKP010000285.1:0-4984 GCF_963525155.1 uncultured Rhodococcus sp. | reverse complement strand
GTGCAACATGACGGAGCAATGGCGCTCACCGGTCCACCAGCTGTTCATGACGAGCTGGTGCACCTCACGCGGCAGCTGATGACGGGGGATCGGCATTCCGATGACCACCCGTCGATCGCGCAGCATTCCTTCCTCTCCTTCATCGGCCGCAACGACGGCTGTAAGGCCACGGAGATATCCGAAGTCTTCGGCGTCAATCGCTCGACCATTTCGCGCCAAGTGCGCGGGTGTATCGAGGCAGGCTGGGTGTATGCCGATCCGGGATCCGTTCGTCAGGGCAATCCGCTGCACCTCACGGAGGCTGGCCGCAAATACCTCGACGCCGCCGACGCGCGTCGGCTCGACCAAGTCGCCGGCAGGCTGCACGATTGGACCGAGTCCGAGGTCGCAGACGTCGCCCGCGCACTCCACCGCTTCAGAATCAGCATCGAATCGCAGACCAACGGAGATGACACCCTGTGAGTGAGTACAGCGCCAAAGCCCAGTTCACCATCTCCGACAACGAGTCCGTGGTGCACACCGTCTTCGCGCACGCCGAGCGCACACCAGATTTGACGGTGTTCTCCCGCCCCAAGGGCGAGGGTTGGGTAGACGTCACAGCCAAAGAGTTCGCCGAGCAGGTCACCGGCGTCGCAAACGGTCTCATCGCCGCTGGCGTGCAGGCAGGCGACCGCGTCGCACTCCTCTCCGCGACCCGATACGAGTGGACGCTCTTCGACTTCGCCATCTGGGCTGCCGGCGCGGCTACCGTCCCGATCTACGATTCGTCGTCTCAGGGCCAGGTCAGCTGGATCCTCGAAGACTCCGAGGCCGTCATCGCGATCGTCGAAACCGGCGCGCACGAGCAGCTGTTTCAGGACGCGCCAAGCACGCTCAAAGCCGTCATGCAGATCGACGACGGCGCTGTGGAGAAGTTGACCGCACAGGGTGCCGACGTTGACGACACCGAGCTGAAGAAGCGGCTCGCGGGCATCAAGGCCGACGATCTTGCGTCACTCGTCTACACCTCCGGCACGACAGGCCGTCCCAAGGGATGCATCCTCACGCACCGCAACTTCCTGTCCGAGGTGCGCGGGATTCTCACGGCATCGATCGGCAAGGTGGCGGTTCCGGGAAACCGAGTCCTGACCTTCTTGCCGCTCGCGCACGTACTGGCCCGCGCGGTGTCCCTCGCGACGTTCGAAGCTGGTGCGTCGCAGGCGCACTGGTCTGACTTTGCCACCATCACAACTCAATTCGAGCGGTACAAGCCCAACACCATCCTCGGTGTTCCGCGTGTCTTCGAAAAAGTTCGTGACGGCGCAGCACGCAAGGCGGAATCCGGTGGAAAGATTCCCGGCGCGATCTTCGCCTTCGCCGAAGCCACCGCGAAGAAGTACAGCCAAGCTCTCGACAAAGGCGGTCCCTCGCTGATCTTGAAGGCGAAGCACGCAGTGGCAGACAAGCTGGTGTACTCGAAGCTTCGTGAAGCTCTCGGCGGCGAATGCTGGTTCGCGATCTCCGGCGGCGGCGCCCTCACTCCTGAGTTGGGGCACTTCTTCCGCGGGCTGGGAGTTCCGATCTACGAGGGTTACGGTCTCACCGAAACCACTGCGGCGCACTGTGTCAACGTCCCGGGTGCTCAGAAGATCGGAACCGTCGGACAGCCGATGGGCGGCAACGGGGTTCGCATCGCCGAGGACGGCGAGATCGAACTCAACGGCGGGGTTGTTTTCAAGGGCTACTGGAAGAACGACAAGGCCACCGAAGAGACGTTCGTCAACGGCTGGATGCGCACCGGGGATCTCGGTGAACTCGACAGCGACGGTTACCTTTCCATCACCGGACGCAAGAAGGATCTTCTGGTGACGGCGGGCGGCAAGAACGTCTCGCCCGGCCCGATGGAAGACCGTATCCGTTCGCATTCCATCGTCTCGCAGGCAGTTGTCGTCGGCGACGGGAAGACCTACATCACGGCGCTGTTAACCGTCGACCCTGAGGTGTTCGAGAAGTGGAAGTCGGAGAACGGCAAACCTTCCGGCGCCACCGTCGCTGAGCTGCGCGATGACAAGGACCTTCGCGCGGAGCTTCAGAAGGCCGTCGACGACGCCAATGCCGCTGTCTCGCATGCGGAGTCGATCAAGAAGTTCGTCATTCTCGATCGCGATCTGACCGAGGAAGACGGTGAGATGACAGCGACGCTCAAGATCAAGCGCAATGTCGTCGTCGATCGGTTCTCGAATGAGATCGAAGGAATGTACGCGAAGAGCTAGGCGCGTTTGGGGAACTGCTCGCGGTAAGCCATCACGTCGTCGAGGCGGAACCTGCGGTGGGTGCCGCGTAGTTCGATCGGGAGTTTCCCGGCGTCGGCGAGTTTGCGTACATACGTGTCCGAAACGCCGAGGATCTCTGCTGCCTGCGAGGTGGTGAGGAGCTCTGCGACGGGCCCGAGGGCGACGCTGTCGCCGGCAGCGAGGTAGGTCAGGAGCTGCACGACGGCGTCGCCGACCGATGGCGGAATCTCGATGCTCACGCCGTCGAACACCAGCGTGGTCGTGTCCGTCGAGGTTGCGGCTCTCTCGGCCAGGGCCGTTTTGATTCGCTCGGCAGCGTCGCCGTCGACTGCGGAAACGATGTGGTCGATGCTCACGCGGTATATCTCCGATCGAAGGCAGTGTTTCGCAAGCATAGACAGCGACAGTGTCCGTCGGCACGCTGGCTAGCGCCGTGTGCGTTGCATTACATGAGTGCCGTGAGTGGGAAACTATTTACCCACGTAGATCGGAATTCGAAGGTTTTGGCGCCCAAAGATATTCGACTCGACGCATACGTAACTCACCAAAATTGGTGTACCCGCAAGTAACATCCTGAGCGTGGCTAGACGATCGGTAACGGTGAGATTCGACGTAGAGGAACTGAGGGCCCTAGAGACCCTCCAAGAGCTCACGGGCGCGGACATTTCCAGCGTCATACGTGAAGCTGTGATCGAACATGCTCGTCGATGTGTCGCGCAGGGAAAGCCCCGCGACATCACCGAGCGACGAAAATCGCTGACCTTGCAGGAAGCCTTCGCCAAGTATTCCGCGTTGTGCACCGACGAGGAGCGGGAAGCGTCGTAGCGCTCTGTCGATGCGGCAGTGACTGGTTGAGTTCACAGTGATTCTGACTGTGGCGCTGGGTAGTTCGTTCGAGGAATATTGCGGCAACAGAAGTGTTGCGTAGACCTCTGACAGGAGCTGGCCAGTGACGGACGTCCTCGAACTCTCCACCGATGTATTGGTGATCGGTGGTGGCCCCGCCGGCGCATGGGCAGCGTTGCGCGCGGCCAAGGCCGGTGCAGACGTCGTCCTGGTCGACAAGGGCTACTGCGGAACGAGCGGCGCAACGGCCCCCTCGGGAACGGGTGTTTGGTACGTCGAACCGGATACGACTGCCCGTGAGCGGGCAAAGGCCGGTCGTGAGGCGCTCGGCGGATATCTTGCCGACCACCATTGGATGGACCGCGTCCTCGAGCAGACCTACTCCAACATGGATCTCCTCGCGGTGGAGGGCAGATATCCGTTCCCCGTCGACCCCAGCACGGGCAAGCAGATCCGTACCGGCTTGCAGGGACCTGAGTACATGCGACGGATGCGCACCTGGATTCGTCGAGCCGGGGTGCGGATCCTCGACCATTCGCCGGCACTGGAGTTGTTGGTGGACGGTGAGGGCCGAGTTCGCGGAGTCGCCGGATACCAGCGTCACGAACATCAGGACTACCGCGTCTCGGCAGGCGCGGTAGTGGTCGCCAGCGGAGGTTGTGCGTTTCTGTCCGGTGCGCTGGGTACCAACGTCGATACCGGTGACGGTGCATTGATGGCAGCGGAAGTCGGAGCGGAGTTCTCCGGGATGGAGTTCTCGAACGCGTACGGAATCGCAGCGGCCGGATCGACGATCACCAAGACGGCTTACTACGCGTACGCGACGTTCTTCCACGCAGACGGAAGAGTGCTCGAAGGGGCCGGTTCGGCGAAGGGGAGGTCCGTCATCGCCAGCACGTTGCGGAACGAGCCCGTCTTCGCGCAGATCGATCGGGCCGACGCTGAGGTGCAGCGTCGAATGAGGCTGGGGCAACCCAACTTCTTCCTGCAATTCGATCGCCGCGGAATCGATCCCTTCACCGACAAATTCGAGGTCGGCATGCTCGCTGAAGGCACGGTGCGCGGCACTGGGGGAATCAACGTCGTCGACGACGATTGCGCGTCATCCGTTCCAGGACTGTTTGCCGCCGGGGACGCTGCGACCCGAGAGCGAATCTGCGGAGGGTTTACCGGCGGGGGAAGTCACAACGCCGCGTGGGCGATGTCTTCTGGTTCGTGGGCGGGAACCGGTGCTGCGCGCTATGCGTTGTCGGTCGGACGTGGGTCTACCAGTGGTCTTCGCGGAGCAGGAACCGTCGGATTGCGTAATCCGGTACGAACCGGGTTTGCTCCCGACGATGTGGTGAAAGCTGCTCAGGCGCAGCTGATTCCCTTCGACAAGAACTACCTCCGCAGCGGTGATCGAGTATCCGCAGCGCTCGGTGAGCTCGAATCGCTGTGGGGTGCAGTGAGTGCGGATCTGGGCGCGGATCCAGCAGGTCGGATGGCGGCGCGGCAGGCTGCCGCGATCACGGCCGTCGGTCGCTGGATGTATCACTCGACGTTGGCGCGGACCGAGACTCGGGGAATGAGCAAGCGGGACGATTATCCTGAACTCGATGTGACGCAGCACCATCACGTTCTTACCGGCGGTTTGGATGCGGTGTGGACCCGAACTTCTGAATCTGCCGGGTCTGCACTGGTGGCGTCATGATCGAGCTGGTTTCTGCGCCTGACTGCATCGGCTGCGACAAGTGCGTAGACGTCTGTCCCACAGATGTTTTCGACCGGACGCCCTCGGGCGTCCCGGTGATTGCGCGCCAATCGGATTGCCAGACCTGCTTCATGTGTGAGGCATATTGCCCGACGGATGCGCTGTTTGTGCT
>NZ_CAURKP010000284.1:0-5023 GCF_963525155.1 uncultured Rhodococcus sp. | reverse complement strand
GACCCAGCTTTGCCGCGAGACCGGCCGCGTAGTGACCCTCGTAGCGCTCGTCGAAGGTCTCGAGAACTGCTGACGCCGCGGAAATTGCTTCGTCGGGTGTGGAATCGATCAGTGGCAACAGTGTTTCTGCCAAGCGCGCCAGGTTCCACTTCAGTACAGCGGGCTGATTGCCGAATGCATAGCGGCCCCCGTGGTCGATCGAGCTGAACACTGCCGCCGGATCGAACGCGTCGAGGAAGGCGCACGGACCGTAATCGATGGTCTCCCCCGAAATTGTCGTGTTGTCGGTGTTCATGACCCCGTGCACGAAACCGATGAGCATCCACCTCGCCACCAGTGATGCCTGCGCCTCGACCACTGCCTCGAGGAACTTCAGGTAGCGATTGTGTGTACCCGTTGCCGGAAGTTCGGTCAGCTCCGGGTAGTGCCGGGCAATCGCGTAATCGGTGAGCGGCTGCAAGACCTCGCCCTGCCGGGCCGCGAACTCGAAGGTCCCAACGCGTAGGTGACTCGACGCGATCCGTGCAAGCACGGCACCGGGTTCTGCGCCGTTGCGGCGAACGTCTCGGCCCGTCGCCACCACCGACAGCGCGCGCGTAGTGGGGACACCGAGGGCATTCATCGCCTCACTGACGAGATATTCGCGCAGCATCGGCCCTACGACCGCATACCCGTCGCCGCCCCGAGAGAACGGCGTGCGCCCGGAGCCCTTCAGATGCAAGTCCACTCGCTGCCCGTCACTGCTGACGAGTTCGCCGAGTAACAAAGCCCGACCGTCCCCGAGAATTGGTGCGTACCCACCGAACTGATGACCCGCATACGCCATCGCCACCGGTGTGGCCCCGACCGGCACCGTCGAACCGGACAGGACGCCGATCCCGTCCACACTGCGCAGCGCTGCTACGTCCAATCTCAACGACGCAGCCAGCTGCTCGTTCACCACGAGCAACTGCGGGTCAGGGGCGGCAGCACCTTGCCACGGCACCGTCAGAGCGCCGAGTTCGTCCGCGAAAGTACTCTCCAGGCCGGCCACGATGGTGACCGTGTCTGCTGTGGATTCCTCGATTGCAGCCATCACACGAGAGTAGTCACCGTGCGATGGACTATCGATCAGCCCTGATCGATGTACGACTCGAGCTGATCGCGTTCGCTCTTGAGCTCGTCGATGCGGCTCTTCACCACGTCACCGATACTGACGATGCCGAGGAGGTTGCCGTCCTCGATCACCGGCAGATGCCGGATTCGACGCTCGGTCATGATCGCGGCAATGCTGTCCACCGCGTCTGCCGGAACGCACGTGTACATCAGAGCGGTCATGACCTCGCAAACCTGGATCCCGAGAAGGTCCGGGCCACGCTCGTGCAGGCGTCGAACGACATCGCGTTCGGAGATGATGCCGACCACCGCGTCGTCGTCGACCACCACCATGGCTCCGATGTTGTGGCGGGCAAGATCGCACAGCAACCCGTTGACCGTCGTATGGGCGTCGATCGTGACGATGCTGTTGCCCTTGTTTCGCAATATGTCCGCGATCCGCATCACGGCACCCCGATCCGTCGAGACTCTCGGCACGTCCTGCAACGATCGTATCGGCTAGCGAAGCGGAAAAACAGGACTGATCAGGCGATTCCCTGAGCTGCCTTCTCCGCAGCCTGTGCCTGGGCTACCTGAGAAGGTGTGAACCTGATGCACAGCGCCGCGATACCGGCGAACACCGCGCAGACCGCGCAGCCCACAAGTGCGAAGGTGTATCCCTCTCCGAGTGCGATCAATTGCGCCGGATTCATGTCCGCTGCCTTGCCCGAAATGCCGCCGAGCGAGAGCGTCTTCGACGTCGCCATTGCACCGATCACCGACAGCGCCAGTGGCCCACCGAGCGTCTGGGCAACCTGAGCGATGGCCGTCAGCGGGCCGATCTCGGTCTCCGGGACACCGGCGATCGCGCACAGTGGCAAGGGCACCATCGCGAGGCCGATACCGAATCCGATCCCGATCACGGGCACGAACAAGTTGGCCAGGTAGGTGGAATCGGAATCGAGAGTAGATCCGTAGAGGAGTCCGACGATCATGATCACGACGCCGGTGAGGACCAGCCAACGGGGTTGAACCTTCACGGCGAGCTTGGAAGCAACCGACGCGGCGGCGCCCAATCCGAACGCGAACGGAATGAACGCGATACCGGCACGCAACGGCGAATACTGCATGATGTCCTGCACGAACAGCGCGACGAAGGCCGTCATGCTGAACATCGCGCCACCAACGAAGAAGATGGCGAGGAACGTCGCGACACGGTTGCGATCGGCGAACAACGAGAAGGGCAAGAGCGGGTTGTCCGCAGTTCGCTCGACGAAGAGGAAGGCGGCGAGGGCGACCAATCCGGCCGCCAATGCCCCGATGACGGCGATACTCCCCCATCCCATTTCCGGGCCTTCGGTGAGAGCAAAAACAACACCGGTGCACCCGAGAGTCGCGAGGATCGCGCCGGGGACATCCAAAGCCAGACGCGTCTGATTCGTCTCGCGAAGGGCGCGGAACGCCATGCCGACGAGCGCGATCCCGATCGGGACGTTGATGAGGAAGATCAGTCGCCATGACACCTCGGTCAATGCGCCGCCGATGATCAGACCGGCGATCGATCCGACGCCCGTCATGGCGGCAAAAATCGCGATGGCCTGATTACGAGCCGGACCCGCGGCGAAAGTCGTGGCAACAAGGGCGAAGGCGGTGGGCGACGCCACGGCTGCGCCGACACCTTGAAGCGCCCGCGCTGCGATCAACATGCCCTCGTTCAGGGCGAGACCACAGAGCAACGACGCCACCGTGAACAGCGAGACTCCCGCGATGAACATCTTCTTGCGCCCGTACGCGTCACCGAGGCGACCACCGAGGAGCATGAGCCCACCGAACGCAAGCGCGTACGAAGTCAACACCCAATTGCGACCACTGTCGCTCAGCCCGAGGTCTGCCTGCAATGGCGCCAGCGCGAGGTTCGCGACGGTGCCGTCGAGCACCACCATCATCTGCAAACCACTCAGGACGATGATGGCGAGCCCGATGACTCGAGTCGCTACCGGGGCATTCGCCGAAGCGGTTTCAGATGTTGGGGAATCAGACACAAGACTTCACGTTACCCAGCGTCGACGGAAAAGCCCGCGACCGGCCCGATCACGATGATCGCCGGAGGCTTGATCTCCTCGTCCTTGACGCGCTGAGCAACGGTCGCCAGATCGGCCCGAAGTTCACGCTGAGTGCGCAGCGTGCCCTCTTGGATGACGGTGACCGGCGTGGTTGCCGGGCGTCCACCGTCGACGAGTGCCTTCGCGAACTGATCGATGCGCTCGACCGCCATGAGCAGCACGATCGTGCCGCGCAACTTGGCCAGCGCCGACCAGTCGACCAGCGAATCCGGATGATCCGGAGCCACGTGCCCACTGACGACGACGAACTCGTGGGTGACCCCGCGGTGGGTGACCGGGATGCCTGCGGCCGACGGGACCGAGATCGCGCTCGTGATTCCGGGCACTACGGTCACCGGAACGCCGGCAGCGGCACACGCTTCGAGTTCTTCGTATCCCCGTCCGAAGACGTACGGGTCCCCGCCCTTGAGGCGGACCACGAACTTGCCTGCCTTCGCGTTGTCGATCAGCGCGGCGTTGATAGCCTCCTGAGCCATGGCACGGCCGTACGGGATCTTCGCGGCGTCGATCACCTCTACGTCCGGACCCAGTTCGGCGAGCAACTCCGGCGGAGCCAATCGGTCGGCCACGACGACGTCGGCGCGGGCGAGCAAACGGCGTCCGCGCACGGTGATCAGATCGGGATCACCGGGGCCACCACCGACGAGAGCAACACCCGCAGCGGCAGGCTCGGCCGTATCGGCGAGCACGCCCGACTGAAGACCTTCGACGACGGCGGTGCGGACTGCTGCCGAACGACGGTGATCGCCGCCCGCCAGAATTCCGATGCTCATACCGTCGTACTCGGCGCTGGCGGGAGTGACGGCGGTGCCGTGCTTCGCGTTGTCGGCGCGCACGCAGAAGATGTGGCGACGCTCCGCTTCGGCGACGATCGCCGCATTGGTTTCCGGCTCGTCGGTCGAGGCGATGGCGTACCACGCACCTTCGAGGTCGCCGTCGGCGTACGGGCGCTCTTCGACCGTGATCTGACCGGCAGTGGCCATACCTTCGACGGCTGGAGTGAACGCGCGACTGATGACGTGAACGCGGGCACCAGAGGCGACCAGCAGTCCGAGTCGGCGCTGAGCCACAGTGCCGCCACCGAACACGACCACGCGTCGATCGGTCAGGTTGAGGCCGACCAGGTAGTTGGTCTCGTCTGCGGTGGACTCGCTCACTCGCACTCCGTTTCGTTGTCAGAATTGGTCAAGCTGGAGGGAACTTTACGGGCCGCGGCCACGGTCACTCCATCCCTGGCAGTCTTGGCCAGCACAAGTCGGCCGCCCCCGGACGCGAGGATCGCAGCCGCTTCCGCGACGCTTGCCGTTCCGACGGCGTTCTCGACGCGAGGCGATGGTGACGGAACTTGAACTCGCGCAAGTACGTCCGGGGCGAAACTCACAATCGGGACGTTCAGTTCATGGGCCGCTGTCAGAAGAGCCGAAGACTCAGCTTTTGCCGCCACAGTGGCGAGTACCACGATCTTCCCTTGCGCCGCGGGCACAGCCTTCACCGCAGCGACGATGTTCTTCGCGGTGACACTCGTCGTGAATCCCACGCCTATACAGAGGTCATCCCCGTGCGGCATCGACGAACTTCGCGATCGATTCGGGCTGCCCCACCGGATGAGTGTGGAGATACGACGCGTGGACGCCGCCGCGAACAAATCCTTCGCGGACACTGCCGCCGTCCCAGGGCCGCCACCCCCACGCACTTCCGCAACCGTCCGCGTCTGCCGAGACGAGAGACGTTCGGTGGAACTCGTGACCGGTGACGCGGGAGCCTGCTTCGAAGAGGCTGGAGTCGCTGATCGCCACTGCTTCGCGGTACCCGAGGGTCCGGCGTTT
>NZ_CAURKP010000283.1:0-5094 GCF_963525155.1 uncultured Rhodococcus sp. | reverse complement strand
CGGATGCGTCGACGCACCCGACGATCACGCACATTTCCGAGGGCGTCCTTGTCGTCGCAGTGGCCGAGGACCCCGCACACTTCGTCTTCGGCGAGGACATGCTCGCGTGGACCCTCGCGATGGGTCACGCGATGGTCCGGGCCGGGACGGCGCTGCACAAGCCAGGAGTGGGCGAGGGCTGGCAGCCCGACGTCGTGCACGCGCACGACTGGCTGGTCGCGCATCCGGCGATCGCCCTGGCCGAATTCTATGATGTCCCACTGGTTTCCACACTTCACGCCACCGAGGCGGGTCGCCACAGCGGCTGGATCTCCGGACGCATCAACCGCCAGGTCCACTCCGTCGAGTGGTGGCTGGCAAACGAATCCGACTCTCTCATAACCTGTTCGGCGTCCATGCAGGAAGAAGTGACCGAGCTCTACGGCCCGACGCTGCCGCCGATCACCGTCATCCGCAACGGAATCGACGTGACCACGTGGAACTTTCGCGAACGTGGACCGCGATCCGGACCGCCGAAACTCCTCTTCGTCGGCCGCCTGGAATACGAGAAGGGCGTGCAGGACGCCATCGCAGCACTCCCCCGAATCCGTCGTAGCCACCCCGGCACGACCCTCGCGATCGCGGGCGAAGGCACCCAGTTCACCTGGCTCTACCAACAGGCACGCACGCATCGCGTCGCGCGGGCGGTGGACTTTCTCGGCAACCTCGATCACACGGAACTGCTCAGCTGGCTGCACGGAGCGGACGCCATCGTCCTGCCGTCGCGCTACGAGCCGTTCGGGATCATCGCCCTCGAAGCGGCGGCGGCCGGCACTCCGCTGATCACGTCCACCGCAGGCGGACTGGGCGAAGCCGTCGTCGACGGGGTGACGGGGATGTCCTTCCAACCGGGCGACATCGCCGGGCTCACCTCGGCTGTCCGCGAGGTACTCGACGATCCCGCCGGGGCACAGGAACGGGCGGTGGCCGCCCGCGCACGCCTGACATCGGACTTCGACTGGCATCAGGTCGCCGAGGAGACTGCTCACGTCTACGCGGGCGCGAAGCGTCGGGTGCGACAGCCGTTGGCCCGTCCGCAGATCCCCGAGCGTCCGCTGCCCGGTCGCTGAGCTCGCTTTGTGCTGATCTCAGGGGGTCGGGAGTGGCGCGGTGAAACGAGAACTCGCATCCCCGAGCAGATGGCCTGGTGGCAGCATCCGGCCGCACAGCACGAGCAGGAGATCCTGCGCCGCCCCGTGAACCTCGGCGCCGGCACCGTACGTCCAGTCTCGGTCGTCGGCGCGCAGCCGAGCGCCGTCGAGGTCCGTCCCGAAATACTTCAGGGTTTTGGGCGAGAGTCCGCTGAGCACGCGAGTGAGCCGGTCTTCGGGCACCACGTAGTCGTCGCCGAGTGCCACGCGAATGTCCTGACCGTGGATCACGTCGTGCGAGAGCGCACCCTCGAAGCCGCCGCCTGGTGGCTTCCACGGGTGTGCAACGTTGTCGCGAAGCGAGGCAAGCAGTTGTCGCTCACCGACTTCCGACGCATCGGCGAGCGCTCGCCGGTTCGACATCTTGTTGAAGTTTCCGCGTGACTTGACCATTTCCACGACGAATCGCGGCGCCGAGTATCGGTAGGGCATGGTGATGTGCGCGATCACTTCGCGGACCCGCCACCCCTCGCACAGGGTCGGCGCGTTCCACTGCTCCGTGCTCAGGCCTTCGAGAAATCCCACCAGTTCGCGGCGCTGCGCCACGACCCATTCGGGTGTCTGTTCGCTCATGTCGGCACTCCTTTCACCGGCGCAGACTTTCGGCGCCGATACCGATACAGACCGGTGGCGGCGCCGAAAGTAATCGCTGGTTCTGCGGAAAATGAGCTACGACGTCGACGACGCGTCGGCAGCGTCTGCGGCGGCCTTCTTGCGCGCGATGTCTTCGAGCGCCGCGATGTACTTCGCGCGATCGGCAGCGCCGGCTTCCCAATCGGACTTGCGGTTCTTGACCGCCTTCGCGGGCGAGCCGACCGCGATGCTGTAGTCCGGGATGTCGCCTTTGACGACGGCGTGCGCCCCGAGGACACAACCGCGTCCGACGCGGGTATTTCGCAGCACGGTGACCTTCGCTGCCACCCACGTGTCCGGGCCGATACGGACGGGGCCCTTGACGATGCCCTGGTCCTTGATCGGTGTGTTGATGTCGTCCATGCGGTGGTCGAAGTCGCAGATGTAGCACCAGTCGGCTACGAGCGTCGACGCACCGATTTCGATGTCGAGGTACGTGTTGACGACGTTGTCCTTGCCGAAGACGACCTTGTCGCCGATGCGCAGCGAGCCTTCGTGGCAGCGGATCGCGTTGCCGTCACCGATGTGCACCCAGCGCCCGATCTCGAGGCGGGACAGGTCGGGGGTGGAATGGATTTCGACGTTCTTGCCGAGGAACACCATGCCGCGCAGGATCACGTGCGGGTTGGCCATCTTGAACTTGGCGAGACGGTAGTACCGCACCAGATACCAGGGTGTGTACGCCTTGTTCGCCAGAACCCATTTGAGGGAATCGACCGTCAAGAACTTGGCCTGATCGCTGTCGCCTCGGCGTGATCCCCGCCATCGAGTGCGCAACGGTGCGCCCCACATGCTCGTCATGAGTGTTCAGCCTACGTGGGGCCGACTCACCGACCCTCGGGGTGTGCCCCGTCACGTTGCCCCGGTCGGGATAGTCTCTGGTCCGGGCTTGTGCAGTTACCGAGGGCTCTTGATCAAGTGAAGGCAGGGAGATTGTGATGCGGCGGGTCCTACGGTCGTCCGTGATGGTGTCGACGGCGATCGCTGCGGCCCTGATCGCCGGTTGCGGCAGCGACGACGGACGGGTGGACCGGTACGCGTCGGCGGGTTGGCCGGCCATGCATGCCGACGCCCGCAACAGCGACACGAGCCCGGTCACCGGATCACGCGATGTCGAGTTCGCATGGTCACGCCCTCTCGGCGGTCCGGTTGCCGCGTACGCCTCGGTGGCCGCGAACGGCCAGAGCTTCGTCACCGCCCGCACCGAGAACGGCTGCAATCTCTTCTCGTTCCAGATGGATACGGGTCGCAAGAAGTGGTGCGCTCGACTCAACGACGGAGTAGTCGCCTCGACGCCCATCGTCGACACTGCCACCAATGTCTACGTCGGCGAGAGCGGCGCGATGATGTCCTTCACCGAGACTGGTCAATTGCGTTGGCGCACGCTCGTTGTGGGCACTCCTCTCTCGTCACAGTTCACCGGCGACGGAAACCTGTTGTTCATCACCCAATTGGGTCAGATCAACGTGCTCGACCCGCAGACCGGCGCAAAGGTTCTTCCGTCGTTCGACCTGATCCCGCCGCCGTCGATCGACCAGGGCGCGAATGCAGAACTCATTCCCGACAACAAGGGTTTGAACGAGTGCTTCCTCGGTACTGCCGGCTGCCCGGTGGCCAATACCCCGGCAGTGGACCTGGGCACCGGCAAGTTCTACTTCACCTTCTACGGACCCAGTTCTCAGGCAGCCGATCTGGTGGCCATGAAGTACACGGGCGGCGACAATCCGTCCATCACCCGCGAGTGGTCCACGGACGCGCTTCCCGGCGGGACGGCATCGAGTCCGGACCTGTCGAAGGACGGCAAGACCGTGTACGCCACCGACAACAGCGGGTCGCTGTGGGCAGTGGACGCCGAAACCGGCGACACCAGGTGGAGTTACGACATCGGCTTCAACTCGGCCGGTAGCGCCTCGACGTCCGACGACGGTTTGATCATTCCCGCCGGCGGCGACAAGGGCCACCTCCTTGCCGTGCGCGACGAGGGAGATCACGCCGAACTGGCCTGGGAACGTAAAGACCTTCTGCAACTGGGCGTTCCGGCGCAGACCGCCGGCAACACCGGATACACCGTCGTCCGCGAGGGTGAGAACGGACTGAGCCTGATCACCTTCGACACCGAAACCGGTGAGACGGTGGATCAGGACACGTTGCCGGGAGCAGTCGGCTTCACCGTCGGTACCTCGATCGGCCCCAAGGGCGAAGTGTTGACGCCCAGCGCAATCGGTGAGCTGTTCGTCTTCAAATGAGCTAGCGGGACGCCTCACAGATGAAGGCCGACGCCGATCGTCCGATCCGCACGATCACGACGCTCAGCGCACGCGAGCCCTTCAGCTTGAGCCGTGGACGCAGCACTGCCGGGTCCACGTCGACTCCTCGCACCAGGATTTCGGCCACACCGCAGTCCCACTTGGACAGTGTCTGTTTGAGCAGTTTCTCCGAGTACTTGATCTGCTCGAGGATCCGGAATCCGCGAACTCCCTCAGGGACGCTGTCACCGGTCAGATAAGCGATGCGTGGATCGAGCTGCCAGAGGCCGTGTCTGGCCGCGTAGTGGCGCACGAGGCCTGCGCGCACTACCGCTCCGTCCGGGTCGATGATCCACTCCCCCGGCGCTTGCTCCGGAATCACGTCGTCCTCGGCGTCGGTGATCGCCCACCCGCTCCCGTCGGAGCGAAGGACCGAAGCTCGGCGCGTGACGCCGGACTCGGCCAGTCCCGTCGACCACAGGCAGGCTTCCTTGACGCCGCCGTCGAGTGAGACGACCTCGACTTCCCCGTCCCAGCCCAGCTTGTCGAAATCGAGTCCGGGAGCACACTTCACCGCGAGATCACGGCCGGAGTACGCCTCGATGAGGTCCGGCAACGGTGGCATCAACGCTGCCGGATCGTGAGTGCGGCGACCGCCCGATCGCCGTGCGGGGTCTGCCAGCACGACGGTGTCGCGTGTCGTCGGGCGGAGCGCGTCGGCCCGCAGCAACGCTGCGCTCGGCACATTGCGCTGTGCCATCGCCAGGCGAACGGAATCGATGTCGCTGCCGATCATGCGATGCGCAACTCCGGTCAAGGCATGCAGTTCGGCGCCGATGGAGCACGTCACGTCGTGGACGTCGCGCCCGATCAGACGCTGCGCGCGGTGGGCCGCGACAACGCCGGGAGTGGCTTGTTGCATCGCGTCGTCCGTGAACAACCATTGCTCACTGCCCGGCAGTTTGGCGGAGGCTAAACGTCGAAGCAGGACGGAGTCCACGAGCGCTGGCTTGTGATCACCGAAA
>NZ_CAURKP010000282.1:0-5146 GCF_963525155.1 uncultured Rhodococcus sp. | reverse complement strand
GGCGTTCACTGGGCAAATACTGAATGTTACCCGGCCGTACCCCCACGGCCCGCTGACACCGACTGTGCGTCAGCTATCACCGAGCTCACAAGTGTGGCGAGACCGTCGACGCCAAGTGCCGGCAGGATGCCCGGAACAAGTCCGGCGAGCGACACAGAAACCAGAGCATCGGGGGCGAGAGCAGCCCCCATGGCGGTACGCATGGCAACGAGCTTGGTCGACAACTCACCGAAGGTGACAGCCTGATCACCGTGGGTGAACGCAATTGCCTCAGGATCGGCGGCCGCCGCTGCGGCTGCCAGTTCGGGTAGGTCTGCCGCGGACTTCGGCTCGGCAGCGCTCGCTTCCTCGCGTTCCTGCTCGGTCACGATGTCGATCGTGCGAATCACGACCCCGGGATCGGTCACCAGTTCTTCGAGCACCCGCCCGAATCGCGCCGCAAAAAGCGCGATGGTCGATTCGTCGAACAGGTCGGTCGCATAGGTGAAACGCATCCTCAGCCCGGACAGCACCCCGGCATCGTCGAATTGCTCGATACCGGTGAGCTGCAGATCGAACATCGCCTGGTCGAAACCGTTGTCGACCGCAGAGAGCTCGAGGCCCGGGAGCTGGAACGTACCGAGAGCCATGTTCTGGAAGGTGAGCATGACCTGGAAGAGCGGCGAGTATGCGTGAGAGCGCTCTCGCCCCAGTTCGTCGACCAACCGCTCGAACGGTACGTCGGCATTGGCGAATGCCGACAAGTCCTTGTCCTTCACGTGTGCCAGAACGTCGACGAACGTCGAAGCAGGCGCGATCTCTGTTCGCAAGACCAACGTGTTGACGAACATCCCGACAAGATCGTCGAGCGCCCGCTCACCTCGACCCGCGATCGGCGTCCCGATTGCGATGTCGTTCGATCCACTCATCTTCGCCAGCAGCACGGCCAGGGCAGTGTGAACCACCATGAAGACTGTCGAGTTCTGCTCCCGTGCGATCGTCGCGAGCCGGTTGGTGGTCTCGGAATCGACGGCAAACTCGAATTCCGCACCGCGCATGCTGGCCCGCGCCGGCCGCGGCCGGTCGGTCGGCAGTTCCAGAAGCTCCGGAGTTCCCTTGAGCTCGTTCACCCAGTACGCGAGTTGACGGCCCAGCTGACTGTCCGCGTCCTCCGGCGATCCGAGGACATCACGCTGCCACAGCGTGTAGTCGGCGTACTGCACCTCGAGCGGAGCCCACTCCGGCGTCTCCCCGCCGGTACGTGCGGTGTACGCAACCATGGTGTCTCTGATCAACGGAGCCATCGAGAAGCCGTCACCGCTGATGTGGTGAATGACAACGACGAGGACCCGCTCGGATTCGTCGACCTCGAAGAGACGGATTCGCAACGGAACGGCTGTCGTGACATCGAAACCCTCGCGAACTGTGTCAGCCACCTGCTCGGCGACCGACGCTTCGTCGGTTGCGATCACCTCCAGTCCCACCGTCGCTGCGGAGCGAGGCAGGATCATCTGAACCGGTCCGTTGCCCCGGTCCGGGTATACCGTCCGGAGCACTTCGTGACGCTCGATCAGATCCGACACCGCTGAGTGAAGTGCGTCGACATCGAGTGCGCCGGACAGCCGGATCGCGACCGGGATGTTGTACGCACCCGAGGTCTTGTCGAACTGATTGAGCACCCACATACGTTGCTGCGCCAACGACAGCGGAATCTCGTGCGGACGCACCTGAGCCACCAACGGTGGGCGGCCACCAGATCCCGCGTGTTCGAGAACCCTCGACGCCAATGCCCCGACAGTCGACGCCTCGAAGATCACGCGGACCGGAATCTGCGCGTCCAACGCCTCACCCAGCCTCGACACGACCTGCGTCGCGACGAGAGAGTTTCCGCCGAGCTCGAAGAAGTCGTCGTCGAGTCCGACCCTCGCCACACCGAGTACGTCAGCGAACACACCCGCCACGATCTCTTCGACGGGGTTGGTCGGCGCACGGAATTCGGTCGCCTCGAATTCGGGGTCGGGCAGGGCTTTGCGATCGACCTTGCCGTTGATGTTGAGCGGTAGTTCGTCCAAGACCATCAATGCCGCCGGCACCATGTAACTCGGCAACTCAGCCACAAGAGTCCGCTTCAAGGTTTCGACATCGATGCTTTCCCCGCTTTGAGGAACGACGTAACCGACAAGTCGATCACCGATACGCGCATCCGACTTGGCCACCACCACAGCGGAGTCCACGCTGGCCTGCTTGCGAAGAAGCGCTTCGATCTCACCGAGTTCGATGCGGTAGCCACGGATCTTGACCTGGAAGTCGGCGCGCTCCACGTAGTCGAGTTCGCCGTTCTCCGTCCACCGGACGAGGTCGCCCGTGCGGTACAACCGCGAACCCGCGTCACCGAAGACGTTGGCCACAAATCGTTCCGACGTCAGATCCGCGCGCCCGTGATAGCCGCGAGCAAGCTGGGCACCGGCGAGGTAAAGCTCCCCGGTGACTCCGACGGGGACCGGATGCAAACGCGTGTCGAGCACGAACACCTGCGTGTTCCATTCGGGGGCACCGATCGGCACCGAGGTCGTATCGTCCGAACCGACGACGTGCGCTGTCACCGAGACGGCGGCCTCGGTCGGACCGTACAGATTCACCAACTGCGCGTCGCTGAGTTCTGCGAACTCGGTCGCGGTCGCGGCCGGCAACGCTTCACCGATCGCAAGCACCTGACGAAGTGATTCCGGAAGGCCATTTTCCGATGCCGACTGCAACATCGCGAGCATCGACGGCACCACGTGGAGCGTCGTGATCTTCTCCCGGGTCATCAGGTCGAGCAGGTAGCTCGGGTCCTTGTGACCTTCGGGTTCGGCAATCACCAGTCGTGCACCGGAAGTCAGTGCCGACCAGAACTCCCAGACCGAGAGGTCGAACGTTGCCGCGGTCTTGAGCACCATCGCATCGGATCGGTCCAGGCTGTACTGATCGCGCTTCCAGAGAATCTGGTTGACCACCGCCTGATGCGAGATCGCGACGCCCTTCGGGCGCCCCGTCGATCCCGACGTGAAGATCACGTAGGCGGTGTTGCCCACTCGCAGTGGAGCAATCCGATCCGCATCGGTAACCGTCGCTTCCGCGTAGGACGCGAGATCGATCGTGTCCACCTCGATCACGGAATCACCGAACGCCGGATTCTTCGCAGTGGTCGAGGCAGTGAGGACGCAGACCGGATCTGCCATGGTCAACACGTACTCGATGCGGTCCGCCGGGTGGTTCGGATCGATCGGTACGTATCCACCACCTGCCTTCACCACCGCGTACATGGCGACCAGCAGTTCGACCGATCGCTCGATTGCCAACGCGACCAACGACTCCGGACCGACACCGGTTGCAATCAGATGGCGTGCGAGACGATTGACACGTGCATCGAACTCGGCGTAGGTCAGCGACGTGTTCCCGGCGATCACTGCCACCGCACCCGGGTTCGAACCGACCTGCTCGTCGAACAGTTCGACCAGAGTGACTCCCGGGACGGAGTGATCGGTCTCGTTCCAGCGGTTCAGGATCCGGTCGCTCTCGGACGAATCCAGCAGCGCGAAGTCGCCGACGGTCAACGACGGATCGGACGCGATCTCCGCGAGCAATCGCACGAATCGATCGGCGAAGTCCTGCACGGTCGACTCGTCGAACAGATCATGCGCGTAGCTGAACATCGACGTGATGCCGGCTGCAGATCCGTTCGCGTCGTACCGATCACTGACGATCAACTGAAGATCGAACTGCGCGACCCCGTTGTCGATATCGACGCCCTTGACGGTGAGCCCCGGAAGCTCGAGCCCTCCGGTTTCCATGTTCTGGAAGAGGAAGCCGACCTGATAGAGCGGATGACGAGCGGTCGAACGCGGTGGGTTGAGCACCTCCACGAGTCGCTCGAAAGGAACGTCCGAATGTGCAAATGCTTGAAGGTCGGTCTCCCTGACACGTCCGAGCAGGTCGAGGAACGGCGCGCCGCTGTCGATCTGCGTACGGAACACCAAGGTGTTCACGAACATGCCGATGAGATCGTCGAGTGCCCGCTCACCACGTCCTGCAATGGGTGTACCCACCGCGATGTCCTCGGTTCCGGACAGTCGAGCCAACAACATCGCGAACGCAGTGTGCGTGAGCATGAACAGCGTCGAATTATTTGCCCTGGCAAGACCGCTCAACCGAGCATGCAACTCTGCATCGATATCGAAGTGCAGGTAACCGCCGCGGAAGGACTGCGTCGCGGGGCGCGGCCGGTCGGCGGGAAGTGCAAGCTGATCAGGCAGCCCGGCAAGAGCATTGCTCCAGTACGCAATCTGCTGCGAAGCAATAGATCCCGCGTCTTCCTCACTGCCCAGCACCTCTCGCTGCCACAGGCTGTAGTCGGCGTACTGAACGTCGAGAGGAGCCCAGGACGGTGTGTACCCGGCAACCCGCGAGGCGTATGCGGTCACGACATCCCGAGCGAACGGTGCCATCGAGGAACCGTCGGCGGAAATATGATGAATCGCGACACCGAGTACGTATTCGTCGGAAGCCAACTGGAACAACCGGATACGAATCGGAATCTCGCGTGTGACGTCGAAGCGCGTCGACGCCAGCGCGACCAACTCACCTTCGAGTTCGTCCACGCCAGTCGGTTCTGCGACGATTTCGTCCGACCAACTCGACACGGGCTTGACGACCTGCACCGGACCGTCTCCGATTTCCGGGTAGACGGTTCGAAGTGATTCGTGCCGCCCGATCACATCAGAAATCGCCGCGCTCAGCGCCGAGACGTCAAGATCGCCCTGAAGGCGCAGCGCCATCGGGATGTTGTATGCCGCTGCACTCCCGTCGAATCGGTTGAGGAACCACATACGCTGCTGCGCCAACGAAAGCGGAATCCGCTCTGGCCGCTCGACCGCGGTCAGCGCGACTCGCCCACCCGACCCGGTCCGGCTTTCGGCGTGCGCTGCGAGATCCTGCACCGTGGATGCTTCGAACAGAACTCGAACCGAAAGTTCGGTGTCGAGAGCGTCGGCGATTCGTTTGATCGTGCGAGTGGCGTTGAGAGAGTTGCCGCCGAGCTCGAAGAAATCGTCATCGAGACCCACACGATCAACACCCAACACCTCGGCAAACACCGACGCAACGATCTCCTCCACCGCCGTCACCG
>NZ_CAURKP010000281.1:0-5182 GCF_963525155.1 uncultured Rhodococcus sp. | reverse complement strand
CATCGCTAGCGTCCAACCGGTGTTCGACGCACTGTGGGGTGGCACCGACGGTCTTTACGCCACGCGCCTGGGAGTAGAGCGCGCAGCAGCGTTGAATCCGTTTGCACCTGCTGCCGGTAAGGGTGTCTCGCTCGCATTCAGCTCCGACGCCCCGGTCACCCCCATCGAGCCGTGGGCGATGCTGCGCGCCGCTGTCCAGCACCGCACCGACGGAAGTGGAATCTCGCCGCGTGCGGCCTTCTCCGCGGCAACTCGCGGCGCCTGGCGCGCGGGCGGAGTGCGGGACGGCGCCGCGGGAACCCTCAATCCGGGCGCACCGGCCTCCTACGTGTTGTGGGAGGCAGGCGAACTCGAAGTGAGCGCACCCGCCGACTCGGTTCAGCGATGGTCTACCGATCCGCGCTCGCGCGTACCCGCTCTGCCGAGGCTGGCGGAAGATGCGCCGATTCCGGTCTGCATCAAGTCGGTGCATCGCGGACGCGTCGTCTATCAGCGCGGCTCGTCGAGTGAGTGAGGCCGGCGCAGAGGCGTCTGTCGGTGATCGCTCCCGTGTGAGCGCTGTGCTCACCGGTTCCGCATGGCTACGTTCGCTGTACGCGGCCGCAGGTGGATTCCTGATCTTCGCAGGGTTCCCACCCCGCCCGCTGTGGTTCTTGGCGCCCGTCGGGATCGCTCTTCTGACGTGTGTGTTGACGAACTTCGGGCGCGGCGGACTGCGCCTTCGTGCCGGCTTCGGTTACGGATACTTGGCTGGTCTCGGATTTCTGGTGCCGTTGCTTCCGTGGATCGGTGTGTTCGTAGGTGCGGTCCCGTGGATCGCGTTGGCCGCGGTGGAGTCGTTGTTCATCGGACTGTTCGGGCTGCTTGCGGTTCTGGTGGCGAGGTTGCCATGGGCACCCTTGTGGATTGCTGCGACCTGGACGCTCACCGAGTGGCTTCGTTCCAGCGTTCCTTTCGGCGGATTTCCTTGGGGCAGGCTCGCATTCGGTCAATCCGAAGGGTGGCTCCTCCCTCTTGCGAGTGTCGGCGGTGCGCCGCTGCTCAGCTTCGCGGTGGCCCTGACCGGTACCGGCTTGGCAGCAGTTGCAGTCGCTGTCGCGGCCAAACGATGGGACCGAGGATTCTTCGGAGCTGTTGCCGCTGCCCTCGTGCCCGTGATCATTGCTCTCGCGGTGTCGCCGTTCTTGTCCACCATGGATTCCGGTGATCGAACGATCACCGTCGCCGCCATTCAGGGAAGCGTTCCGAGGTTGGGCTTGGACTTCAACTCGCAACGCAAGCAGGTCCTCGACAACCATGTCGCCGAAACCGTGAAACTTGCTGCCGAGGTGGACGCGGGCCGCGTCGATCAGCCTGACGTCGTGATCTGGCCGGAGAACGCCTCGGACATCGACCCCCTGCGAAACGCCGATGCCGCTGCCGACATCACCCGGGCCTCCGAAGCGATCGGAGCGCCGATTCTTGTCGGCACCGTACTCGTGAATGCCGATCGTACGACTACCAATTCGGTGATCGTGTGGGACGGCGCCAACGGTCCTCAGGAACAGCACGACAAGAAGATCATTCAGCCGTTCGGCGAATACCTGCCCTACCGAAGCTTCTTCCGGAACTTCTCCTCGTACGCCGATCGCGCGGGCAATTTCGTTCCCGGCGAGGGCAACGGCGTTGTCCATGCAGCGGGGGTACCCATCGGTGTCGCGACTTGTTACGAGGTGGCGTTCGACCGGGCGTTCCAGGAATCGGTGCGCAACGGTGCACAGTTGCTGGCGGTACCGACCAACAACGCCACTTTCGGGGACACCGAGATGACCTATCAGCAGCTGGCAATGTCGCGTGTGCGGGCAGTCGAGCACGGCCGCGCCGTCGTTGTCGCCGCAACCAGTGGTGTCAGCGCCATCATCGCTCCCGACGGTGCGGTGACTTCGCAAACCGACCTGTTCGTGCCGGCGGCCCTGGTGGCGAAGGTGCCGCTCTCGACCAGTTCCACCCTTGCCAGCCGAGTAGGTCCGGTGCCGGAGATCGTGCTCAGCATCATCGCGGTCGGCGCGATTGCCATGGCAGTGCTGGCCCGGCGCCGAGATCAGGCTGAGCACTCACCCGAGGAGACTGCGGCAATCTGAGCCGAGCATCGGATATTAGGGCTGCCGATGTTCCGAGGAGCGCCTACGCGGGTACTCGCTGTGCCACCCGTTCCTGCGTAAGGCGGCTTCTTGTGACCGAGCCTGAGAAAACCGAGCCAGACAAGTCCGAGCCCCGGGATGCAGTTCACAAAACCAGTGTCGTCGACGCGGTTCTGCAGTCACCGCTCGCCGGCCTGTCACCGTGGATCTTGCTGTCCTTGCTCTCCGGGCCGGGAAGGTTCGAGGAATCCGCGGCCGCAGCCCTCGGGTTGTCGCTGCTGATCTTGGCGGCCAGTCACCGGCGCGGCGGCACCGTGAAGCTGTTGGAGGTCTTCGACGTCGTGTTCTTCGGCGTTCTGGCGGCCATCGGCCTCCTCGCGTCGGCGAACACGATTCGGTGGTTCGAACTCTGGGGAGGCGAACTGACCAACATCGCGCTGGTGGTCTTTGCCTTCGGATCGATCCTGCTCCGCAATCCTTTCACTTTGCAGTACGCGAAAGAGTCGACGCCTGAAGAGTATTGGACGACGCCACTGTTTCTGCGCATCAACTACGTCATTACGGCGGTGTGGGCTCTCGCCTTCACCTGGTCGGCCGTAGTGGGCCTGTTCGGAGACGCACTGCTGCACGACGGTGACAACTTCTGGACCGGATGGATTCTGCAGTTGCTCGGAACCTTCTTCGCGATCTCCTTCACCGAGTGGTACCCCGAGTATGCGCCGAACAAGGCCGCTCAGGCTCAGGGCCTCGAAACCGAACCACCGCAGTCGATTTTCAGGCTGTTCGACTTTTTGCCGGTGTTCGTAGCCGTGACCGGCATCGCGGGGTTGGTGACCGACTCCGTTTCCGTGACCGCAGGCGTCACGTTGATTCTGGTCGGCGTGTTCGGACATCTGGCGATGCGACGGTTCACCGTCGACTAGGAGCTCTCGGTGATCTCGCGCCTACGGGAACTTGGTGCACGATCGTCTCGATGACCGGCAGGTGCCGGCTGATGCACGGAATTTGTCCGTTTCTGCGATAGTCAGTGCACCTGCCGTGCAATGGAAACGAGGGAAATTGAGCGTTATTTCGAGTACTGCACACAAGCACGAGCCCCTACACGGAAGACGTCCACCAGCGGATCACCGCTTCCTCGGATTCGACACACGAGTCTTTCCACACGCCCTCGCGATCTTGGCGGTGTGGATGCTCTGGACCGTGATCGTGCCCGCCATCGATTCCGCTGTCTCCTCCGAAGATCCAACCGGCGCCGGAGACCGGATGGCCGTGACCGAAACGGTCTCCTTCGCCGCACCTGCGGGCTGGAATGTCGACAGTGGTTTCCGAACCGACCAACATGGCGCGTCCGATTCGCTCCCACGTGTGACGTTGACCGATGGCACCGTCACCGTGAGCGTCGACGCCGACACATTCAGTGGAACTGCCGACGAACTCCTCTCCCAAACAGATGCCGTGAGTCTTGCGACGAACGGCAGTTCCGTGCTTGCGGTCTCCGGTGCGCGCCAGCCGATCAGCACCGACGGGGGTCTGAGCGGCGTCCAGGTCAGCTTTGACACTCCGCGGTCCGCCGGATCGGTGACCACATTCGTCGTCGACGGCAAGGGAATTCGGGTACAGGTAGTCGGCCCACCCGATCAGATCGCCGCCCGCAGTCGAGAAATCACCGACATGATCGCCTCTATCGGCACACACGAGGGAGACACCAAGTGAGCACCGATCTCCTCGAAACCCGCTCCCGCGCATTCGATACGACGGCCTGGGGCGAGAAATTTCACTTCTTCCAGCCACGCAACGTCGTGTTCTGGATATACCTGTGGATGTGCGGATTCGGCCTCGTCAAAGGCTGGCAGATGTTTGCTCCCTTCGCCGGATACTTCGGGCGCGCACTCCTCGTTGCCGGCATCGTCGGCGTCATCAGCGCCGCGGTCTGGACATGGTGGTTCCGGCACATCGACCGCTACGAACGCCAACCCGTAGGACTAGTGGTCACCGGCTTCATCTGGGGCGCCACCGCAGCAACGTTCACTATCGCAGTACCCGCGAACGGAGCAGTCGGTTCGCTCTACTCGAAGATTTTCGGGCAGGTATGGGCTCAGGACTGGCATGCGGGCCTCTCTGCACCCTTCGTGGAGGAAACCGCCAAAGGCATCGGCATCGTAGTCCTCCTCGCGCTTGCACCACGCCTGGTGCGCACCGCAACCGACGGCCTGCTCCTCGGTGCTTTCATCGGCTTGGGATTTCAGACCAGCGAAGACTTTCTGTACTCGATTGCCGGCGCAACACAGGGCTTCGGCGCCCACCAAACCGACGGCCTGCTCGGTTCCATCGCCACCCGCACCTACTCCGACATCGTCTCTCATCCCCTGTTCACCGCCCTTTTCTGCGCCGGCGTGATCTATCTGATCGGCACCCCGGCCCAGCCCCGGCGGATCGGACGCGGATTGGCGTTGATCGTGGCACCCATCCTGATCCACGGCGTGTGGGATTCCATGCTCGCGATCGCCGGCGGCAGCAGTTCGCTCGTGTTTGTCATCATGATCGGCGACATCGTCTTCGCGTTCACTGCCTTGTGGATCGCGTTCGTCTGGGCGCACCCACGTGAATCCCACTTCGTCCGTGACATTCTCGCCCCGGAAATCGAGTCCGGCGTCCTGACCGACGCCGAGGTGACAGCCGCCGGCGGATGGCGACAACAACGTACTTACGCGAAAGCCGCACCCACTCGTACCGAACGTCGCCAACGACGACATATCGTTCGTGCCGCGCTGGATCTGTGCAGCGACCTTGCTGTCAGCAAGGGCGACGACAGCCCCCAGGTCGTCGAATCACGCAACGAAATCACCCGCCTCCGCCAAGGAACCGCGGCACAGAGCATCACTCGGTGACCGGGAAGTAGCGGAAGAACCGTTCAGCACCGCAAAACATTCACCCACACCCCAGTCGGGGGGGGGGGGTGGGGGCGGGGCAAGGGCAGCACACCCCCCCCCCGGGGGGGGGGACGCGGGACAACCGGGGGGAGGTTTGTGTGTAGGAGGATGGGGGTGGGGGGGGGGGGGGGG
>NZ_CAURKP010000280.1:0-5226 GCF_963525155.1 uncultured Rhodococcus sp. | reverse complement strand
ACGAAACGGGATCGCACCTGCGCCTCTCCGAGTACTATCCGGGGCCGATGATTGTTGTCCTCCCCGAGGGGCATCTCGAACCAGGGATCCGTGAGCGACTCGAACTCGGACTGGTGACGTACATTCTGGGGCCCGACTCGACACCCGATCCTGATCGACCCGGAAACTTGCTTCGGGACGTCACCGGGTTGACCACCAGCATCTCCGCCGACGCACTACTGGAAAGCATGTAATGGACGTTCTGAACCCCAGCCCAGCACTGTGTCTCCCGCAGGCAATGTGGATCATCCATCGCACCATCATGGATAGCCCGGACCTGAGCAAGGAGCAAATACTCGATCTGGTGACACCGACCGCGATGCGCAGTGGCATTCCGCAGAATGGCGCCCATGCTGACCGCGCACTGCGGGGATTGCGAGAGTTCGGCTTCGTGCAGCAGGATGTTGACGGCCTCCACAATGCCGAAACCGTGACGGACGTAGGCGACTTCATGCGCCGCCTTCGGCACCGCCTCGTGGTTCCACCCGAGGTGCTTGGCCAGGAAATGGAAGGGGCGCCAGACCTCCGTCGAGGCCTCGTATGGCTCATGCGGCAGATTCCCACCCAACCGCTGCACTGGAAAGACACCCAAACCTCGATGCCGGCGGACTTGTTCACAAACGACACGCGATGGAACGGGTTCAGTTGGTGGAGTCAGGCACTCGGTTTCAGTCGGCCCGCACTGAAAATTATGGTTCCAACGAAGAATGCGACGGGAAGGATCGTGGCTGATCCGACCGAGGCGGTCGTCGACGTGATCTCCCACCCCGTCGGTACCCCACCACCGGTCGGTGAACAGATCTCCGTCCAGCAGTTTCTCGATTTTCTTCGCAGTGAACTACCGGTCCTACCAGGGCATCCACGCGCCACCTATGACGGACTCGCAGAGGACGTCGACACCGGTATGCGCGCACTCGGACTGGCGCTGTCGTGCGCGGAAGAGCGCGGCGTCCTGTCGATGACCTACCAGTCCGACCCGTCCGGCGTGGTGGCGTTGCCGGATGCGCGCGACCACGGCCGCGACCGCTACGTCTCGGCTGTGACGATCAAGGGATGACGACCACAATGAACGATCACGTCAATTTCGTCTGCTGGTCGGCTGACACCGTCACCGCGACCATTCCCACCGAGGCAGCAACCCAATCCAAGGCGGTACTCCTCGCAACTCACGCGCCACTGCGCATCGCTCGCCAGCGTGGTGCTACCGGTGGCCAATCGACATCCGAGTACGTGACCGAAGATCGGATCCTCGAGGAGTTTCTCACCGCCCCACCCACCAGTGGTGTACTTATCGCGAGTGTGCTCGGCGAATCCGGCGCCGGAAAGTCGCACTTGGTTCGCTGGATGGATGCGAACATCCCTGAAACGCCCACTCGTCATGTGATCTACCTGCAGAAGACCGAGACAAGCCTCAAGGATGTCATCGAAAAACTCCTGCTCAACCAGACCGACCCCGAGTTCGACGAGATCCGCCGCAAACTCTCTAGCCTCGGAACTGGCATGACGCTCGCGGAAATGGAGCAACGGATCCTTCTGGAACTCGCAGAAGTGTTGCGTACGTTGGAAGCCGATACGCCGCTCGCGAAGTCACTCGTGGGCGACAACGGCTTGAGACTGTTCTTTCTCGACCCGCTCTTTCGCAATCATTTGCTGCGTCCCGATTCGTTCATCAAGCGGCGGGCGCGGTATTCACTGAAGGGCCGCGACGAATCCGAACCCGACGTGCCGCTCGAATTTACGACTGCAGAACTGCCGATCGACATCGGTGACTACGCCAACATCAGAGATGCTGCGGCGGCCACTCAGAAGATCTTCAAGCGACTCGGAAATCCAACGTTGCAAGCGGAGGCCGTCCGTCTCCTCAACAAGGTTCTCGACACTGCGGTGACGAAGGCAGCCAGCCTCAACGTCGGCGATATCAGCCAGGCGTTCAAGCGCATCCGCGAGAAGTTCGTCGGTCACGAGATCGTGCTGCTGATCGAGGATGTCGCACTCATCCAAGGCGTCCGCCGAGATCTCCTCGATGCAATCGTCGAGGTCGGTGTCGTCCAGGGCATCGAAAAGTACGCCACCGTCCGCACGATGATGGCGGTCACGCCGGGCTACTATCAAGAGTCGCTGCCTGACACATTCCGAACCCGCGCGGAGGGATCGTCACCTACATATCGCGTCGAGGTCGACCTCGACGCCAATGGAGTAGAAGAGCAGGACTTCGTTGAGTTTTTCGGCAAGTACCTGAACGCGGCGCGAGTAGGTAAGACCGAACTCGAGCGGTCGGCACCCCGTGTGCCGAACGCGTGCGGAGACTGCGCGTATCGCGGTCCCTGCCATGACGCCTTCGGCGTCTCAAGCGAAGACTACGGCCTGTATCCATACAACAAGGCAGCGCTCATCCGCGCCGTGCGGGCCTGCGCCGACACGGATGGCGAACGAATCGTGTTCAACCCGCGCAGAGTCCTGGCGCGAGCAGTTCGCGATGTGCTCACCGACAATATTCGCACGATCCGTGACGGAGTGTTTCCTCCGGCGGCGCTGCTCGGAGACGAGTCGGCGAAGGCCGCATTGCCCTTCCTGTCAACCCATATCAGGGAGCGGATCGAGAATGACTTCCCCGAGCAGGAAGCCGGCCGACTTGAGACGCTCCTGACGTTCTGGGGACGCGAGGGAACCGAGCAAATCGATGCCGGCGTCCTCCGAGCGTTCTCCCACCAACCAATTCCCAGCGACCTTGTCGATCCGATCAAACCAGGCCCGGGCCCAGGCCGAAGCCCAGACAAACGTGAAACGCTAGGGTCAGACGACACCCTGCCCCCATCACTGCGGAAGGATCTCGACGCCATCGACACCTGGTCCACCGGGACGACTCTTCCCCAGGGGTTAGCCAGCGATCTGCGATCCATCGTTCGTGAAGCCCTGCTTGCGCGGGTTCAATGGTTCGACACCGTCATCAAGGAACCCACTGCGGAAATTCTGAAGAAGGCGGTACCGGAAAACGCGCGGGGAATATCCATCGATGGTGCCACCGAGAATCTCCTCGCGGAACCCATCGTTCGACTGTCACGCGACGCCCGCACCGCAATGATGTTTCGTGGCCTCCTGTACATCCGCGCTGGCCTCTGGCAACAGGCCGGGCCGGCCCTACCCCGCCTGGATCAGATCGTCTCCGGGCATGTCGACGAAGCCAAGCGACGGATCCTCGACGAACTGGCTGTCGACGAGGACTCCTTGGTGAAGGTAACCGCGTCTTTGATTAGAGGTGCCGCCGCCTGCGGACACCTTCCCCCGAGGGCTGCCGACCTCGACTACATCAACGCCGCACTGTGGGACGACCCGACCGCACCACGGGCCGACAGTGCAGCGCGTTCACCCAACTGGCAGGCCGCCTACAAGGCCTACGTCTCGCAGCGCAAAGAGGTCGTCAAATACCTTCTCAGTGCAGTCGGTCCTTCGCAAGGCGTAACTGGAGCCGTGTACGCTGTAGCCCCTCATCGGATGACACTCATCGTTCGAACGGCAAAGGTCCTCGCCGCTTCGGAGGAGGAGATCGACGTGCCCACATGGTGCCGGGAAGCGCACCGGAAACTGAAGGAACTGACCCGCGCTACCGACTCGCAGATCGAGTACTGGCAATCCTTGCTCGATCGCATTCGTAAGCACCTCCCAAGTGGCGTGACGTTGCGCGAAACAATCGACGGTGTGGCTGAAGCAACCCGCACCGGTCAGAGTCATGGGTACGTCATGGTCCGGGACAACCTTGATGTTGTCCATGCGCGAAATGAGACGGCGCGTTCTTGGGATCAGTCCGCAATCCCGACAGTCACGCGGCTCGTCGAATCCGCCAAGGCCCAAAGTGGACTCCTACGACTCAATTTGGTCGGCACCGATGCAGGAGCAGACCTACCCGCAATCGCGGCCTATCTCGACGACAGCGCAAAATGGATCGAGGCCGGAATCGCCAGTGCGGAAGCCGACACCGGAACGGCCACCGACATCGACGAGCAACTCGCAGACACCATCACAATGTGGTTCGAGACAATCAAGGAGTCCGAGTCACATGACTGAGGCAACCGTCACCATTAGTCTGGCGACCCGCGCTCGAAAACTCAGCAACCTCTCACGTGCACACAGTGAGAACGAGCAGGAAAAACAAGCGCAAAACCAGGTCAAGGCTGCGCTCGGAAAACTGCAAACCGAGATCACCACGCTGGGTACCGCCCTAGGCGTACACCGCAAACTCCGCGAGGTCGGGGCCCCCGTTCAACCCCTCGAGGGACTCGCCAAGCCTGCCACGAAGCTGCGCGATCAAGTCTCGAGTATCGGTCGCCCGACACTGCAGTTCCTCACTGCCCGGACCAAGGACGTCACCACGGCGCATACAGCGATTGCGGCCGACAATAAGTCGGCGTGGAAGTCCTGGGCTGAAGCGTCCATCGCTCAACTTCCACAGAGCCTCATTCCACGACTCGGCGCGTCCACACGGTCGAATGTGGTTATGCGGATCAGCAGTCTGAAAAAGACTGCTGACACATCAAAATTGACCGTGGCCGATATTACGATGTTCGTGACAGCGCTCGAGACCGTCCAAGAGATCCTCGCCGAGGTAGGTACGTCGGATCTCGATGTCGTCCTCGCAAAGTTCGAGAACGGCCGCGTACGCCTTGCCGATCTCAGCGAAGAGGAACTTCGACTTCTACAGTGTCACGAACCATTAGCCGACCAACTTTACCTGGCTCTGTCATGACCAGCGACCGTTGGGCCGGCGTCGGCGACCTCTTGAGTCGGCTCGAAGATATCGAACTTCGCTTGCTTTCCTGGGGCATTGTCGACGGGTTTCTCAGCCGAGACGAGGTTGAGGATGCAATCGACGCGCAGTTGGATACCGATGCCAAGCGCTTGCACGAAGCCCTACCGACCGTTGACGAGTACCTACGCCACCTCCTGGACACGGGGTTACTTCACCGTCTCCCGGTGTCGACGCCGCGGTACCGGACCAGACTCGGCGAGACGTTGCGCCTACTCCGCACCCTGCGTCAACTTTGGCCGCCCAAGGATCCCGCCGTCCCCGGTTGGTGGCGCAGTTCAAGCACCCTGGTAGCCGACTATCGACTGCGCGTTGCACCGCGACGATATCCGCGGCGTTCAATCACACCGATCGAAGCCCACGACAGCCTCGCGACGACGCCGGGG
>NZ_CAURKP010000279.1:0-5242 GCF_963525155.1 uncultured Rhodococcus sp. | reverse complement strand
AAGAAGCGCAACGTCGTTCGCTTCCTCGAAGCCGGTTCCAAGGTCAAGGTCACGATCATGTTCCGCGGACGTGAGCAGTCACGCCCCGAACTCGGCTACCGCCTTCTGCAGCGTCTGGGAGCAGACGTCGCAGATCTCGGATTCGTCGAAACCTCGGCAAAGCAGGACGGCCGAAACATGACGATGGTCCTGGCACCGCACAAGGGCGCCAAGACTCGTGTCAAGGCGCAGGAGAGCGCTCAGGCGCCAGTGGCTCAGGCTGCTCCGCGTCCGGCTCCGGCCGCACCGGCTTCCAGTGAAGCAGCTCCGGAAGCACCGGCGACCGGCGATGCCGCTCCCGAGGCTCCGGCCAGCTAGTCGATTTCCCAAGATCCACCACGTAACAAGAACTGAGGACTCCATGCCCAAGATGAAGAGCCACAGCGGCGCCTCGAAGCGATTCAAGGTGTCCGGCAGCGGAAAGCTCATGCGCCAGAAGGCCGGCCGTCGCCACCTTCTCGAGCACAAGTCCAGCAGGGTTACCCGTCGTCTCGACGGTGTCGCTGTTGTCAGCCCTGACGACGCTCCGCGCATCAAGCGCATGCTCGGCATCTGAGTCGCCCCCTTACTGACCACCCGGGGCCGTACTTTCAGCCCCTAGATTGACAGGATTTTTCAAGTGGCACGCGTAAAGAGGGCGGTCAACGCCCAGAAGAAGCGTCGTTCAATTCTTGCTGCATCCAGCGGCTACCGTGGACAGCGTTCGCGTCTGTACACCAAGGCCAAGGAGCAGCAGCTCCACTCGCTCACCTACGCGTACCGCGACCGTCGTGCGCGCAAGGGCGAGTTCCGCAAGCTGTGGATCACGCGTATCAACGCTGCAGCTCGTGCAAACGACATCACGTACAACCGCCTCATCCAGGGCCTGCGTCTGGCAGAGGTCGACGTCGACCGCAAGATCCTGGCTGAGCTCGCTGTCTCCGATGCCGAGGCCTTTGCCGGCCTGGTCGCACTCGCGAAGGCCGCTCTGCCGGCTGACGTGAACGCTCCTGCCGGAGAAGCAGCCTGATTCACGCATCACAGCAACGGCCCGTGGACCCGCTCACCGAGCGGACTCCGCGGGTCGTTTCTGCTGTCAAGCTCCTGCGCACAGCAGAACGACGCAAAGCAGGACGTTTCCTCGTCGAGGGCGAGAACTCGGTCACCGAACTGTTGAACGGTGCACTCTCGAATGGCGAGGCCCGCCCGGTACACGACCTCTTCTACACCGAGGACGCAGCCGAGCGCTATCAGCACGTCATCGATCGGGCGCTGACCGCTGGAGTTCGTGTTGCTCTTGTGACCGATCGAGCAATCAAAGCTCTGAGCGATACCGTCACGCCGCCCGGTCTCGTTGCCGTCAGCGATCTACTGGATGTACCGCTGAGCGCAGCCGTCCATCAGGAGACCCGCCTGCTCGCAGTGCCGGTCGAGGTCAACGAACCAGGTAACGCGGGCACCGTCATTCGCATCGCCGACGCAGTGGGTGCCGATGCGGCAATCCTCGCCGGCGACAGCGTCGATCCGCATAACGGCAAGGTCGTTCGTTCGTCGGCGGGCAGCCTGTTTCACCTGCCAGTCGTCCGCGATCGAGACACAGTGTCGGTGATCGAGCAGATTCGCGCAGCCGGCATTCAGATTCTCGCGACTGCAGCTGACGGCGAGGTCGATCTCGACGAGGCCGACGAGTTGCTGAGCAAGCCGACGGCCTGGCTGTTCGGTAACGAAGCGCACGGTCTCGATCCGGCGATCGCCGCGCAGGCTGATCATCGGGTCAGGATTCCGATCCATGGCCGCGCCGAAAGCTTGAACCTCGCGACAGCGGCGGCAATTTGCCTGTACGCAAGCGCGCGGGTGCAAAATCGCGCCACCGATCACGGCTGAAAACGCACGCGAAGACCTCACGGAATCCCATTTGCGGAAGCCTGAGACAATACAAGAGCAGAGACAATGCTCGAGCGAGTTCGAAAGCTCGCTCGCAGTACAAGAAGTAAGCAGTACAAGAAGCACGCAGTACGAGAAGTAAACCGAGAAGCGACAGGAGCGTCACAGCCGTGGCCAAAAATGAGGGCGCGACACCGCCGGAGGTCGACGCGAGTGTACTCACCGAAGAGGCGTTGACCGCTGCGGCTGAGAACGCCGAGAAGGCGCTGGCGGACGCCGCTGACCTGGATGCGCTGGCGCACGTCAAGGTGGAGCACCTGGGGGACAAGTCCCCGATCGCCCTCGCTCGCCGGGGACTCGGCAGCCTTCCGGGCAAGGAAAAGGCGGACGCCGGTAAGCGCGTCAACATCTTCCGCACTCGGATCAACAACGCGTACGACGCTCGTCGTGAGGTCCTCCTCGCCGAGCGTGACGCCGCGGTGTTGGTTGCCGAGGCAATCGACGTCACTCTGCCTTCCGATCGTCACCCCGTCGGGGCGCGTCACCCGATCAGCCTGATTTCCGAGCAGGTCGCCGACGTATTCGTCGCGATGGGTTGGGAAGTTGCCGAGGGTCCGGAGGTGGAGACCGAGCACTTCAACTTCGACGCACTCAACTTCTTGCCGGATCACCCTGCGCGCACGATGCAGGACACCTTCCACCTGGCACCCGAGAACTCGCGCCAGGTGCTGCGTACCCACACCTCGCCGGTGCAGGTCCGCACCATGCTCTCGCGTGAGGTGCCGATCTACGTGGTGTGCCCGGGCCGCACGTTCCGCACCGATGAACTCGATGCGACCCACACGCCTGTCTTCTCGCAGGTCGAAGGCCTGGCCGTCGACAAGGGCCTGACCATGGCCAACCTGCGCGGGACTCTCGACGCGTTCGCTCGTGCCCTTTTCGGCCCCGAGACGCGTACCCGTATGCGCCCCAACTACTTCCCGTTCACAGAACCGTCGGCCGAGGTCGATGTCTGGTTCGCGAACAAGAAGGGCGGCGCAGGCTGGGTCGAGTGGGGCGGCTGCGGCATGGTCAACCCGAACGTTCTGCGCGCCAGCGGTATCGATCCCGACGAGTACTCGGGTTTCGCATTCGGCATGGGCCTCGAGCGGACCCTGCAGTTCCGCAACGGTATCCCGGACATGCGCGACATCGTCGAAGGTGACGTGCGTTTCACGCTGCCCTTCGGTGTCGCAGGCTGACCGATCCGGTCCGCGGAACCTTCACAAAGACTTATCGACAAACGAGAGAGCTGAGCAGACGTGCGAGTAGCGCAATCCTGGCTGACCGAGATCCTGCAGCGGGCAACTCCGGACTGGGAGGTGACACCGGAAGAGCTGGACGCCGGGTTCGTCCGGGTGGGACTCGAAGTCGAGGAACTCGACACACTCGAGGCGATCGACGGCCCGTTGGTCGTCGGCAAGGTCGTATCCATCACCGAACTGACCGAGTTCAAGAAGCCGATCCGCTTCTGCCAGGTCGAGGTCGGCGAACCCGAGCCTCGCGGCATCGTCTGTGGCGCACGCAATTTCAACGAGGGTGACCTCGTCGTCGTTGCGCTGCCCGGCGCAGTGCTGCCCGGCGGATTCGAAATCGCCACTCGCAAGACGTACGGCCAGGTGTCCGACGGCATGATCTGCTCCGTCTCGGAACTCGGTATCGGCAAAGACCATTCGGGCATCTTGGTGCTCGAGCCTGGTACCGCCGAACCCGGCGCCGACGGCAACGAGTTGCTCGGTCTCGGTGACACGATCATCGAACTGAACATCACCCCGGACCGTGGCTACTGCTTCTCGGTCCGTGGTCTCACGCGAGAGCTCGCGTGCGGCTTCGATCTCGAATACGCCGATCCCGCTTCGGTTCCCGCGCACCCGGCTGAGGGTGAAGCCTGGCCGGTGCGCCTCGAACCGGAGTCCAAGGCTTCGCGTTTCGTGATGCGGAAGATCACGGGTATCGATCCGCAGGCAGTGAGCCCGTGGTGGCTGCAGCGTCGACTTCTGCTCTCGGGTGTTCGCCCGATCTCGCCGGCCGTCGACGTCACCAACTACGTGATGCTCGAACTCGGCCAACCTCTGCACGCGTTCGATGCGACCGCCGTGCAGGGCGACCTGGTGGTCCGTCGCGCCAAGGCGGGGGAGAAGCTGACGACGCTCGACGACGTCGAACGCACGCTCGATCCCGAAGACGTTGTCATCGCCGACGATTCCGGAGTCATCTCGCTGGCTGCCGTCATGGGCGGCGCAACCACCGAGGTGGGAACGGCAACGACGGACATCCTCCTCGAAGGAGCTACCTGGGATCCGCTCGCAGTCTTCAAGACGGCGCGCCGGCACAAGCTGCCGAGTGAGGCGAGCAAGCGTTTCGAGCGCGTCGTCGATCCGGCGATTCCGCTCGCGGCCGTCGACCGCGCAGCCGCTCTGCTGGTCGAGATTGCCGGCGGACGGATCGAACCGGTCCTGACCGACGTGGGCGATGTTGCCCCTCGCGCTGCCATTCGCATGGATATCGACCTGCCCGACCGTGTCGCCGGAGTCACGTACCCCAACGGCACCGCAGCTCGCCGCCTCACCCAGGTTGGCTGCAACGTCGAGGTCGGCGTCAGCGAAGAAGGACACGGCCAGTTGGTCGCGACGCCGCCGTCGTGGCGTCCGGACCTGGTGCAGCCTGCGGACCTCGTCGAGGAAGTTCTTCGCCTCGAAGGTCTCGAGCAGATCCCGTCTGTGCTTCCCGCCGCTCCGGCCGGACGTGGGTTGACTCCGTCGCAGCGGCGAAAGCGCACGGTCTCGAAGGCCGTGGCTCACGCCGGTTACGTCGAGGTCCTTCCTCCGGTCTTCCTGCCGACGAACGTCTTCGACGTCTGGGGCCTCGACGCGGATGATCCGCGCCGCAACACCAGCAAGGTCCTCAACCCGCTCGAAGCCGATCGTCCGGAGTTGGCGACCACGCTGCTCCCGGGTCTGCTGGAGATCCTGGCTCGCAACGCTTCTCGCGGTCAGCGTGATCTGTCGCTGTACGGCATCGCGCAGGTCGTCCTGCCGGGCCCCGACACCAAGCCGGTGGATGCATTGCCGGTGGATCGTCGTCCGACGGACGAGCAGATCGCGAACCTGATCGCGTCGTTGCCGGCTCAGCCCGTGCACATCGCTGCAGTGTTGAGTGGTTTGCGTGAACCGAGCGGCCCCTGGGGTCCTGGCCGTCAGGCCGAGGCTTCGGACACCTTTGCAGCAGTGCGGGTCATTGCAGCTGCAGCAGGCGTCGAGGTGGAACTGCGTGCGGCGCAGTACCTGCCGTGGCATCCCGG
>NZ_CAURKP010000278.1:0-5266 GCF_963525155.1 uncultured Rhodococcus sp. | reverse complement strand
GGGAAGGTACTCAGATTGCCCAAATTGTTGATCAGGTCCGGTCCTGTTTCGACCACCTTCTGCAGCGTCGATTCCAAGGAGCTCAAATTGGCTTTCAGATCGTCGCGGGTCCGGTCGACCAGATCGGTCCCGACGTCCCCGAACCTGCCGACCGCATCGAGGGCGGTGGTCAGGTCGACGCGTTGGGCGCTCAGTTCCGCCAAGGCTGGATCAAGGGTCTCCAACGCCTCACCGAGAACGTCTCGCTGAGCCGTGATCTCGCCGGCGAACACGTCGAGATTCTCCATGGTCGTGACTATCGCCTCGCGTTGACGGTCGAGTGTCTCGGTCACGGTGTCCATCTGGCTCAGCAGGTCGCGCGCCGCATCCGTCCGTCCGCCGAGAGCAGTGTTCAGTTCCGTGGTGATGCTGTGAATCTGGGCCAGCCCACCGCCGTTGAGCACCAAGGACAGTGCAGTCAACGCTTCCTCGGTGGTGGGATAGACACTGGCCGATGCAAGGGGAATCACGGATCCCTCCGACAACCGCCCTTCCGGCGCCACCTCGGTGGGCGGCGCGAGCGCAACGTGTTTGGATCCGAGCAGACTGGTTTGGCCGATCTTGGCAGTCGCGTTGGCGGGCAGCGACACCGAGCCGTCGAGCGCAACCGTCACCCGTGCGTGCCAGTTGTCGGTCTCGATCGCACTGATACTTCCGACTGTCACGTCGTTGACCATGACCGGAGAGTTGGGACTGATCGACGTGACGTCCGGCATCTCGATCACGACCGAGAAACTTCCCTCACCGCGGCCGGCCGCGCCCGGCAGCGACACCGAATTCAGCCCGCTCCATTGACAACCCGTCAGAACGAGCACGGCGCTCGCCGCCACACACACTGTTCCCCACCGGCGGCCAGTCATCGTGATCCTGTCGACGGCATGAGCAAGCCGGTCAGATCAGACGCCACCGGTACCGTCGGAAAGCCCAAGGCGCCAGTCGGTTCCAGATCAGGCTCGCTGTACACCAGTTGGTCCGGAAGAGCGCCGAGCGCCCGGGTCGGATTGATGCTCAGGTCCGGGTAGTTGGCCTTGATCGTGTTGAGCAACGGGCCGAGGTATTCGATGCACAAATCTGCGCCCTTCTTCGAGGTGTCGTTGGCCAGGCCGGCGATTCCGCCGCAGATCAAGTCGATCGGGTTGCCGACGTTCTGGAATGCGGGCACACCCACCATCGCTCCTTGGGCCGGCCGGTAGACGTTGTAGTAGTTCGACAACGCTGTCGGAGCCAGATGCAGTACCTTCTCGAGGCCTGCGCGCTTGTCGACCAGTACCTGGGACACGTCGGCCAACTTCGCGATCTGCTCCGTCAAGCCGGTTCGGTTCTGTTCGACGAACCGCTGTACGTCGACGACGGCGGCGTCCAGATCGGCGAGAGCCGGAGCCAATTGCGTCCGGCTCTCGGCGAGCACACTCGAGACGTTTGCCAGTCGTCCTTGGAACTGAACGATCTGTTCGTCGCTTGCGGCGAGTGCGGTCGTGAAGGTCTGCAGGCCGCGGAGAGTGCCGAACAGATCGGCTCCGCCTTCGTCGAGTGTGCTCATAGCCTCCGAGAGTTCGGTCACCGAGCGCCCCAGCGCTTCCCCGTTGCCGGCCAATGCGGATCCGGCACCGTCGAGGAAGTCGGCGGCGGGACCGCGATCGTCCCCGTCGGGACCCAAAGCATCGGCAGCCCGGCCCAGCTGTTCCTTGATCTGGTCCCATTCGACCGGGACCGCCGTTCTGTCGAGTGGGATCTCCGCACCGTCATTCAGTGCGTCGGCGCCGTCCGTCACCGCCGGCGTCAACTGCACGAAGCGGGCCGAGACCAGCGACTGGGCAACGATCACCGCTTTCGCGTCCTCGGCGACGGGAACCTCGCGCGCCAATTTCAGTTCGACGCGCATTCGATCTCCCTGTGGGGCGATCGCGGTGACGCGGCCGACGTCGACTCCCACGACACGAACGTCGTCACCGACATACAGACCGGTTGTCGAGGTGAAGTAGGCCGTCACGTTGTAGTAGCGCAGATGTTGCACCGCAAGGTATCCCGACACGACGACGATCGCCGCACCGATGACGCTTCCACCAACGACGGCGATTCGACGCCAGTTCAGCGGAGTGCGAACTCGTGAAGCACCCATCATCGAACCTCCGGAATCGGTAGCGGCGCAGGTGGTAGCCCGAACATCGCATTGATCAACGGTTGGGTGTATTGCGCCGGCACCAGGTTCTGGACGTAGGCGTAGTAGAAGGGGCCGCTGGCCACGGTGTCACCGAGCGTGCCCACGTACGTACCGAGACCGTCGATTCCCTGAGAAAGGTTGTCCTTGTTGTTCTGCAGAATTCCGACAACCGTGTCGAGTTTGCCGAGGACCGGCTGCAATTGCGCCTCGTTGTCGTGGACGAGTCCGCTCAGCTGGGTCGACAACGCCGAGATGTTCGTGATCACTTCCCCCAGCGCCGCCTGTCGCCGATCCAGTTCTCCCAACAAGGCGTTGCCGTCGACGAGTAGCGCGTTGACCTGTGGTCCACGCTCGGCCAGCGTCCCGGCGACGTCGTTTGCATCGGACAGCAAGGTGCGCAACATGTCGTCGCGTCTATTGACGCTGTCGGAGATCCGTGCGACACCGTCCAGCGCCGGCCTCAGGTTCGGCGCACTGTCGGACATCACCTGCCCCACTGCGTCGAGCGATTCGGAGAGTTGGTCGAGATCGATGTCCTCGACCGTCGTGGTGAGGTCACCGAGCACGTCGGGCAGCGAGTACGCCGATCTTGTTCGCTCGACCGGGATCTCGCCGCCGACCGCGATCCTTCCCGGACCGTCCAGATCGAGCGATACCGCTCGCTTGCCGAGCAACGACATCGTGGTGACGGCCGCCGATGTGCTTTCTCCCAAACCGATCGAGCCTTCCAGTGTGAAATCCACGCGCGCGAGTCCGTGCTCGACCTCGATCCGATCCACCGTTCCGATCTTCACTCCGGCGGCGTTGACTTCGTCTCCCGGCGCGAGACCGCTGGCGTCGGCGAACACCGCGCTGTACCCGACACCCGATTTCAGGAACTGCAGATTCTGATACTGGAGCGATGCCAATACGACGGCGGCCGTGACGACCAATCCCACGACCCCCACGCGTACGGCCTGGCTCTGTGCCATCTCTCTCATCGTGGTGCGCACCTTCCGGTCGTCTGATCCACCAGGTCGACAGTGAGCGGCGTACCGTCGGCACCGTCGACCTTCAGTGCGATTCCGCACAGATAGAAGTTGAAGAACGACCCGTACGAGCCGACTCGGATCAGCTGCTTGTAGTTCGAGGGCATGGACGCGAGAATCCGATCGAGCTCACTTTGTTGCTCGATCAGCGGATTCAGGCTTGCGTCCAGCTTCGACAGGTTTCCCGCGATGTCCGGGCGAACTCCGGCGAGGAGATCGGCGAAGGTGCCTGATGCGGTGTTCACACTCTCGACGGCAGTCCCGATCATCTCCCTGTCCGCCGCGAGCCCGCTGACCAGCTGTTGCAGGTGATCGAGAGTGTCACTGAACTGACCACCGCGGCTGCGCAATTCACTGAGGACACCGTCGAGGTTGCCGATCACTCGACCGATCAGTTGGTCGCGGTCCGCGAGAGTGTTCGTGATCGATCCGGTGTGCGCCAGCACCGATGCCACAGTTCCGGACTGGCCTTGAAACACCTCGAGCAAGGACATCGACAATGCGTTGACCTGCTCCGGGTCCAGGGCTTGAAACAGCGGCTTGAAACCACCGAGTAGCGCATCGAGGTCGAGTGCCGGTGCGGTGCGATCGACGGGGATGCTCTCGCCCTCCGGTTGCGGTTCCGCGATCCCCGGATCGTCGAGCAGTTCGAGGTATCGATTACCCACCAGATCCTGATATCGAACAGCGACTCTGGTCGATACGGTCACGGTGTCACCCGTATCCACACTGAAACTCACGTGGGCACGGTGATTCCCACCGAATTCGACGGAGCCGACAGAACCGACCGGCACACCCGCGATGCGCACCTTGTCGCCGGCTCTGAGCCCGGAGGCGTTGACGAACTCCGCCGAGTACGACCTCGCGTCGCCACCTCGCATCTGGCCGAACACGAGGATCAGCCCGGCGTTGACGAGGATCATCACCAGAACAAAAATTCCGAACTTGACGGTGTACCCACGAACTTTCATCGGATCTCCGTCCCGAACAGGTAGCTCATCAGATCCGGGACCGTGTTCATCGGTTGCCCACCATTCGGCTGACGCTCGGGCGCAAACGGATTCACCCCGGTGTCGGTCACCAGGTAAGGCGCATTGACGTTCGGGTCGCGCAGTGGAAGACCCATACACTGCGGGCCACCGGTTGCCGCGACCTTCGGAAGGTCGTCGGGATATCGGTACGGTTCGGTTCCGGCGATCAGACCGATCGACATCTTGATTCCTGGTTGTCCGTTGTAGGCGCCGTCGCCGATCTTCTTGCTCTCCTGCAATCCGTGGAACATGCAGGGAATCACCGGGGAGTATTCCTCGAGCAGTGCAGTGGTCGGCCGCAGTAACGACAGAACGGTGTCGATACCGGCGGCGTTGGCTCCCAGTACATCTTCTCCGGTGCGGGCGACCCCGATCACGTTGAGCAAGAGGAGATCAAGATTCTGCTGCTCGTCGAGAACAGTGGTTCCCGTCGTCGTGAGCGAGTCGAGGGTGTCCATCAAGTCGAGAACAGCGTCGCGGTAGGTCTGTGTGACGGCTGGTAAATCAGTCAACACATGATCGAGGGCCTCACGTGCAGTGTTGAATTCGAGCAACGAGGAATCTGCTTGTTCGAGTGCGACCCCGAGCCGTTCGCCGCGTCCTTGCAGAGCAGTCGAGAGGGCACCCAATGTCGAATCGAGCTTGCCCGGGTCCACCGTCCGGAGCACGGTGGTGAGTTTCTCGAACACCGTGTTCAGCTCGACGGTCACCCGGGATGCGTCGATCGTCGCCCCGGCGGCAAGTCGCGCGCTGCTCGGCTGCTCCGGCGAGGACAGGCTGACGAACTTCGCGCCGAAGGCCGTGTTCGACGTGATCGCTACATCCACGTTTGACGGAATCGATTCGAGCGCTTCGGGATCGATCGACAACGACAGTTGTGCGGTAGCGTCGTCAGTCGGCGTGATGGACTCCACCGAGCCCACGGTCACCCCGGCCATCTTCACCCGCGCGCCCGGATCCATCACGAGCCCCGCGCGCTCCGCGATCACCGTGATCGGGACGCGAGC
>NZ_CAURKP010000277.1:0-5337 GCF_963525155.1 uncultured Rhodococcus sp. | reverse complement strand
GTCGTGGGTTGGTGAAATACGCGGGCGGTAAGTAGATCTCGGCGTCGCGGGCGCTGAATCCGGAGACCGTCCCCGCAATCGTGACCGTGCTGACCTTGCCGGCCGACGGCATGTCCGCGGGAGCCTTCCATTGCGAAACCGGTACCGCCCCGTCCTTGCCGTCGTCCAGGTCGGCAAGGGAAACCTTCTCCGCATCCGAGAGTCCCAGCGCTGTTCCCAACGTCGGATACGACTGGAACTGCAGATTCACGTGAGCCGCGCTCGACACGACCACCAGGAGCACGGAGACCACGGTGAGCACGCGACCGTCGATCCGCGTCGCCGCAAATACCCGCGAAACACCCAGCAGCACGCCGAGAATGCCCAACCCGATCCACACGTAGACCGGACGGGCAATCGGATCGGGGAACGGGTGCCACACCTTCTCGATCAGCCAGTACAGCACGAGAGTGATCGCGATTGCCGCGACGATGCAGACCGGAATCGAGATCAGCACGTGACGCCTCGATCTCGAGAAGATCAGCCACAGAAGTGCCAGAATTCCGAGCACCGTCACCACGGGCGGAACCGGGCCCGTGACCAGCGACAGATGTGCACGTCGTCTCCCGTCGCAGCCCTGTTTAGACAATATCCAAGAACAGGACATTTCGGAGCTGATGGCGTCAGATCACCGCGTTCGACGCCTGGGCACGTAGGTCTCGGGCCAGGTGATCCCGACGCTCGAGAACAAGCCTCCGCAGCGACGCGGGCGCCTCCGCATTGGCCTGGATCCAGGAATCGACAGCAGAGGTGTCTTCAGCTGCCGGGAAGAGTCCGTTCACCAACCGTCGGGCGATCTCGATGCTGCGTTCGGACCACCACTTCCCCAGGGACGAGAAGTACTCTGCCGCATATCCCTCGATCAACGACGGGTCCGTGCCCGAACGGAATCCGGCGATCCTCGCATCCAGGCGGTCGTTCGAGAGTGAGCCGTCAGTGGTCGCCGACGCCCAGGCAGCCGCCTTGGTCTCGGCATCGGGAATCGACGCCGCGGCGCGGACGTACGCCGTTCGACCCGCTGACGTGCTGTCCTTGCTCAGCTCACCGTCGAAGTCGCTCACACTCGCATGTCCGGTCGCCGACAGGGCGATCCACAATGCCCACCGCAGATCAGGATCGAGAGCCAGTCCGACCGGCCCCGGGCAGGTGCCGTCGAGTATCGACCGCACCTCGTCGGCGCGAGCATCGTTGACCGCTGCAGCGGCCGACAGAGCCCGTGCCCATGCCAGCTGTCTTCCGGACTCCGGTTCGGCTTCGAACACCGCCTTCCAGGTCGTTTCCAACCAGCCTGCACTTACATTGGGCCGCAAGCTTTTCGGAACGTAGTGAAGAACCGCGTATTGGGCATCGGTCAGGATCGAGCTGAGAATCGCAAGATCTGTCTCCGCGGGAGCGAATCGTTCCACCATGTCGAGGTACCGGAACACCGAGAGCTGCGCATCACGCACCGAGTTCCACAGCGACGACCAGATCACCCCGCGCGCAAGCGGATCGCTCACGCGGTCCAGGGATGCCTCGACAGTGGACAGAGATTCCGCGTCCAATCGCACCTTGGCGTAGGTGAGGTCTTCGTCGTTGAGCAGTGTGAGTGCTCCGGGCGGAAGGTCGACCGACGTGCGTGATTCGGTGATGTCGAGTTCGACGCGTTCGGTGCGAACAAGGTCTCCGGACTCGTTGTAGTCGTAGATTCCGACTGCGAGCCGATGCGGCCTCGGGTCCGTCTGGACCAGGTGTGTTCCGTCGAGCGACAGCGTGGACACCCCGGTGGTCTGCAACCAGATTCGGGCCCATTCGCGCACGTCGCGCCCGGAAGTCTCCGTGAGCACGTCGAGCAGATCAACAAGCGTGGTGTTTCCGTACGCGTGAGCCTTGAAGTACCGGCGTGCCGCTTCGAAGAACGCGTCACGCCCGACGAACGCCACAAGTTGTTTGAGGACACTGGCGCCCTTGGCATAGGTGATTCCGTCGAAGTTCAGCTTCGCAGCTTCGAGATCGACGATGTCGGCGACGACAGGATGCGTGGTCGGCAGCTGATCTTGGAGGTACGCCCACGCCTTCCGCTTGATGGCAAATGCCACCCAGGCATCGGTGAAGCGAGTGGCTTCGGCGCTGACCAGCGATCCCATGAAATCGGCAAAAGATTCCTTGAGCCACAGGTCGTCCCACCAGACCATGGTCACGAGATCGCCGAACCACATGTGCGCCATTTCGTGCAGGATCGTGTTGGCGCGGCGCTGATGCTGCTCGTCGGTTGCGGTGCCGCGGAACACGTATGCCTCGGTGAAGGTCACCAGTCCCGGGTTCTCCATGGCGCCGAGGTTGTACTCGGGGACAAAGATCTGGTCGTACTTGCCGAACGGATACGGATAGTCGAAGTACTCGGCGTAGAAGTCCAGCCCCTGACGGGTGATGTCGAAAACGTTGTCTGCATCAAGGTGTGGAGCCAACGACGCCCGGCACAGCGCACCCAACTCGACAGTGAGTTCGCCGCGACTCCACGACGACGCCACGCGGTGATACGGCCCGGCCGCGATCGCGGTGATGTAGGTCGAGATCGGCAGCGTCGGGGCGAAAGTGACGCGTTGTGCACCGTCCACGGAGAGAGTCTGGGTCGCGGGCTGATTCGACAGGACTTCCCAGCCGTCAGGTGCTGTCACCTCGAATGTGAAGGGCGCCTTGAGGTCCGGCTGCTCGAAGCAGGCGAAAACACGCCTGGCATCGGCCGGCTCGTATTGCGTGTACAGATACGTCTGATCGTCAGCGTCGTCGACAAATCGGTGCAGCCCTTCACCGGAACGGCTGTAGTTGCCGTGAGCTGCCACCCGAACGACGTTCGATCCGCCGAGTCCGCGCAGCACGATCCGGGATCCGTCGTACTCCACCGGAATCGACGCACCGTCGACGTCCACGGAATCGACTGCAGCACCGATGAAATCGAGCCACGTGGACTCCACCGAGGACGTCAGATCAATTGTCGTGACCGTCGAAAAGGTCTTCACGGCGGAGTCGACCGCCGATCGCAGATCCAACTCCACCCGGTAACCGGCGACGGAGATGGCTCGAGATCGTTCGGCGACTTCGCTTCGATTCAGGTTCGCAGTACTCACGCACTCGATCCTGCCAGGCCGCGCGCGGCGATGTGAGCCGCCGTGCGCCTATCCCTTGAACGCGCCCTGCCAGACGGTGTCGAACGGCGTGTGTGCCGAGACGCGGCCTTCGATGCCCGCCGTGACGAACTTCTTTGCCAGAGCGACGGCTTCTCCCACGTCGGCGCCTTTTGCCAGCTCCGCGGTCACTGCGGCGGCCAGCGTGCAACCGGCACCCGAGACGCGCTCTTCGCCGACCTTGGGGGCGGAGAGAACAGTCACGTCGGTCCCGTCGAACAACACGTCGACGGCGTCGCCACCGGCGAGTTCGACACCGCCCTTTGCGAGCACGTACTTGGGTCCGAGATCATGGATACGACGTGCGGCCTCGATGAGGTCGTCGACGCTTTCGATGCTGTCCATTCCGGCGAGGGTGCGTGCCTCGAACAGGTTGGGTGTGACGACGGTGGCGAGCGGGAGGATCGAATCACGAAGTGCTGTATCGGTATCGAGAGCCGCGCCGGGCTCCTGGCCCTTGCAGATGAGGACCGGGTCGAGGACGACGTGGCGCCAGGACTGCCGACGCAGGCCCTCTGCCACAACCTCGATGGTGGCGGGCGTGCCCAACATGCCGATCTTGACGACGTCCAGATCGTGAGCCGCAGTGGCAGCCTCGATCTGATCAGCGATCACGTCAGGAGCGATCGGTACGAAGCGATGACCCCAGTTGTTCTTGGGATCGAACGAGACGATACATGTGGTGGTCGCTACGCCGTAGACGTCCAATGCCTGGAACGTCTTCAGGTCGACCTGCAGGCCGGCACCGCCAGTCGCTTCGGACCCAGCGATGACATAGGCGAGGTCAACCACAGCACAATCTCCTTCTTCGGACTTTCGAAACGTGCGTGGATGGCCACGAACGCGGGACCCAGTTTATCAACCGTTCCGACGTCTGGTTTTCGGCTATGCGGGCACCGGAGTTCCCCACGCGACGTCGTTGTCCTCGTATCCGAACGGCGGACCGACGAACTCGCCGCCGCAGGTGATCAGCGCGAGGGTTTCGGGTCCGTCGAGGCTGTTCAATCGCTCGACCGGCAGCTCGCCGTCCTTGCTGTAGTGATCGACCGCATCGATACGGTAGTTCCAGGTCTGTCCCCCGGCGCCCGCCACGGTCACGACCGAGCCGATTTCCAGTGTCGAGAACTTCTTTCCGAAACCGTCACCCTGATAGATGTCGTTGATGTGTCCGGTGATCACCACGGTGCCCGCGCCGGAGCCGGGAAATGCCGAATCTGCCCACCATCCGATCTCACTGACATCCTCGGGCGGAATGAGCGAGCCGTCTGCCGTCGTCTTGATCGGCAGAACGTCAGCGGTGCTGTCGACTATGCGAAGCGTGCTCGGGACATCCGGACTGTCGACTGCGGCGCGAACTGCCGGCGGCAAAGCTTCCTGGCCGGTCGCGAGGACTCGAGTCGGCGAGTTCCCGTCGTCGGAGCATCCGCCGACCAGGAACATCGTTGCCACTGCCGCAGCGACCCATGTCCGACGGATCACAGATCCGTGTGTCGCTGTCACGGACGAGAAGTCGGGCCGGACGGAATCTGGGAAATTGGTACTCGGTTTCCTACGTCACGACCGGGAAGTGCGTCACCGGAATCCCCACCGTTGCCACCGGAACCGTCACCACCGCTGCCGTTTCCGCCACCGCTTCCATTCCCCCCGCCGCCGGGGCCGGGGCCGGGGCACTCACCTCCCGGATCGGTGGTGTCGCCTGCCAAGACAATCTTGACTGCCGAGAGGTTGACCGTCTGGTTCTGCGCGACTTGTCCAGGAGTTGTGACGTCGAATGCGAGCTTGGCACGAACCGGAATGACGGAGCCGTCGTCGGCATCGGTGACCGTTGATCCTGAGCGACCGAGATCTTGGGTCAACGTCATTCTGGAGATCAAATCCTGATCTCCGGTCAAGCCGGCGCCGTCGATCCGAAGGGTCCCTCGGACGGGACTTCCGTGGGCTCTGATCGTCACCGATGCGCGAAACTCGAGGATGTCTCCCGGCACTGTCCGCCACGCCTCGATCGAGTTGATCTTCGTTCCCGGTGAACCAGTCGAGATGTCGTACCAACCGTCTATCACTGCCGGATCGAGTGACATCGAATTGTCGTTGATCTCGGGAGTGCACGCGTGGGTGAGTGCGACCGGTGCTGCCG
>NZ_CAURKP010000276.1:0-5340 GCF_963525155.1 uncultured Rhodococcus sp. | reverse complement strand
ACTGACATTCATCGACACACTGTTGAGTTCTCAAAGAACACGCACACACCATCACTTCAACCAGGTTGAAAGCTCCGGGGCAAGGGTTACAATCTTAGCTTGTTCGCTCCAGGGAAGCAAGTTCCCGCTGAGCGTGATTGTCTCCGACTTCGTCCAACCGCGTTTCCCCGGCCTGTCGGTCGGGGTTGGTGTCCGTGTCGCTCTGACTTGGACAAAGTTACGCGAATGAAAACTGAGCGTCAAACGTGCAGGTCGCAGATGTTCGACAGGTTAAATCCGCTGGTAGCCCGCCCGGAGGCGGGCCACCAGCGGCCACAGGAGCCCCGCAAGACAACTGTGACCCCACACACGTCAGTTTGGAAGGATTCTCACGCCGGCGAAGTTGCGCTTTCCGCGCCGGACGACCAACCAGCTGCCGTGAAGCAGATCGGATGCGGTGGGCTCCCAGTCGTCGGCCGACACCTTCTGGTTGTTCACCGAAGCACCGCCCTCTTTCACGGCGCGTCGAGCGGCCCCCTTGCTCTCGCACAAGCCGCTCGTCACGAGCAGATCGATGATCGTGCGCGGCTCCCCCGGCGCCAATTCGCTGACCGATGCTTCTTTCAGCGCCGCGGCTAGCGTCGACTCGTCGAGTTCCGCCAGCTCCGCCTTGCCGAACAACGCCTGACTGGCGAGCTCGACAGCACGGGTGTTGTGTTCCCCGTGAACCAAGGTCGTCATCTCCGCGGCAAGTCGCTTCTGCGCTTCTCGCGCATGCGGCCGCTCTGCCGTTGCAGTCTCCAACTCTGCGAGTTCGTCCGCAGTCAGGAAGGTGAACCAGCGCAGGTACTTGATCACGTCGGCGTCGCCGGTGTTCACGAAGTACTGGTACCAGGCGTACGGGCTGGTCATTTCGGGGTCGAGCCACAAACTTCCGCCACCGGTCGACTTTCCGAACTTTTTGCCATCGGCCGAGGTCACCAGCGGAACCGTCATTGCATGAACGCTCTCACCGTCGACACGACGGTTGAGTTCGACGCCGGCAATGATGTTCCCCCACTGATCGGACCCGCCGACCTGCAGAGTGCAGCCGAGGTCGCGTCGCAAGTGCAGGTAGTCGTTGGCCTGGAGCAGCATGTAGCTGAACTCGGTGTACGACATCCCGTCCGACTCGAGACGACGCTTCACGGTGTCACGCGCAAGCATGACGTTCACGGAGAAGTGTTTGCCGACATCACGCAGGAAGTCGATGGCCGACATCTTGCCGGTCCAGTTCATGTTGTTCTCGATGACCGCGCTCGTCGGCGAATCGTCGAAATCCACGAATCGTTCGAGCTGACCACGGATGCGACCTGCCCAGTCCGCGACGGTATCGGCGGAGTTCATCGTCCGTTCCCCGACGTCACGGGGGTCTCCGATCAGGCCCGTTGCACCGCCGGCAAGAACGATCGGGCGGTTGCCGGCGCGCTGAAACCGCTTGAGCGCGAGGAGCGGAACCAGGTGACCTGCGTGCAGGCTCGGTCCTGTCGGGTCGAAGCCCGCATACAACGTGACCGGTCCGGCCTCGAGATCTTTACGCAAAGCGTCGAGATCGGTTGATTGGGCGATCAGCCCGCGCCAGGTCAGTTCGTCGAGAATATTCTCAGTCACGGACTCGATCATCCCATCTTCACGAAATGACCGGCGCTCGCGGGCTTCGGCGATACGCGGACACCGCTCGCGAGTCCGGAATCCACAGGCGCCACGGAACCTCCGCCGCGGTACTGACCCCCACCCGCGGTCCACTGACCCATTCCTTCGACTCCCCCAATTCGAGCCGAATCCGAGAGGCAGGGTTGAACACGTCTGTTCCGTTGTCCGCCAACGTGATTGCGACAGAAGCACCGAGATTACCCGGCCCTCTGGCCCATTGGTGAGATGGTCGATCCGGCGATCTCCGAGCAGACACCACATCGTGACCGGCCTCGATTTCGGCCGCTCGGAGCAGAACACCACCCGCGACACCATCCGGGCCGTACGAGATGTTCATACAAAAGTGCATTCCATAGCTGCGGTAGACGTAGAGACGCCCCGCCCGCCCGAACATCACGCTGTTCCGCGGCGTTCTCCCCCGATACGAATGTGCTGCCGGATCCGGCCATGGCCCGTCCTTCTCCCCTCCGTACGCCTCGACCTCGACGATCCTCAGCGAGATGTCGTCGACGGTCAGGGTCGAGCCGAGAATTGTCAGGCCCGCTTCCAACGGGTTCTCCACATTTTCCAAGGTCTCGATGCTCACCCTTCGATTGTGCCCACGCCGTTGACTCATCGGTCGGCCGAGTCGCATAATTCAACAAGTGATGAATTATTGAAACGAGGCGAACCGTGACCACAACGCCAGCAATAGATATCCGCGGACTACGAGTCATTCGCGGCAAGCACGAAGTTCTTCACTCGCTTGACCTGCAGGTATCAGCAGGATCGATCACCGGACTGCTCGGCCCGTCCGGCTGCGGCAAGACAACCCTGATGCGCGCGATTGTCGGAACACAGATCGTCGAAAGTGGTGAGGTCAGAGTGCTGGGCGATCTCGCCGGTTCCGTTGCTCTTCGCCACCGGGTCGGATATGTCACCCAATCCCCCAGCGTGTACGGCGACCTGACGGTCACTCAAAACGTCCAGTACTTCGGCGCTCTTTACGGCAAGTCCGGCGCCGACGTCGCAGCAGCGGTCGACGCCGTCGGATTGAGCCGATACGCCGACCAGACCGCCGCCGATCTGTCCGGAGGCCAACGCGGGCGAGTCTCGCTGGCATGCGCGTTGGTGGCGTCACCTGATGTGTTGATCCTCGACGAACCCACCGTCGGCCTCGATCCAGTGCTTCGTGTCGAACTGTGGGAACGATTTGCCGACCTTGCTCGCTGCGGAACCACCCTGTTGGTCTCCAGCCACGTCATGGATGAGGCCGACCACTGCGCTGAACTGATCCTGATGCGAGACGGGCATCTCCTCGCTCAACTCACACCCGATGAATTGCGCGCCAAAACCAGATGTGAACGGCTCGAGGACGCCTTTCTCGAGCTGATTCGGACTTCACCCGTCGGAGGCGAAATATCATGAGCATCAGGATCTTCGGTGCTACGACCGTCCGCATTCTGCTTCAGCTCCGCCAGGACCATCGCACGGTGGCCATGATCTTGTTGGTCCCGTCGTTGTTGATGATTTTGCTGTATTTCCTCTACCAAGACGTACCCACGCCACCCGGCCAGGTTTCGCTCTTCCAACGAGTGGCGATCACGATGTTGGGAATCTTGCCGTTTGTGGTGATGTTCCTGGGGACATCCATCGCCATGCAGCGCGAACGCAGGTCAGGAACCCTCGAACGCCTGCTCACCACACCGATGGGCAAACTCGACCGTCTCGCCGGATACGGGGCGGCATTTTCGCTCTCCGCCGCCGCCCAGGCAGCCCTCGCGTGCGCGGTTGCTTTCGGATTCCTCGGACTCACCATCGCCGGCAGTCTTGCCTGGGTCATCGTCATTGCAGTTCTCGGCGCAATACTGGGCGTTGCGCTAGGCCTGTTGGCCAGCGCATTCGCGAAGACCGAGTTCCAAGCGGTGCAGTTCATGCCGGTAGTTGTGGTTCCACAGCTCTTCCTCTGCGGACTCCTGGTACCGCGCGACCAATTGCCGACCTGGCTCGAATGGATCAGCAACGTCCTCCCCTTGAGCTACGCCGTCGACGCACTTCAGCAAGTGTCGATGCATGCCGACGCGACGGGTCAGATGTGGCGTGATCTCGCCGTCATGGCGGGCTTCGCCGCCGCCGCGCTATCGCTGGCCGCGGCCACACTCGATCGCCGCACTCCATGACCGACAAGGACACGAGTCCGGTACCGATTCGTTCGGGGCGACGACCGGGCAAGTCGGAGACTCGCGCGCAGATCCTCGATTCGGCGCGACGGGCGTTCTCCCAGAACGGTTTTCGACGAACAACTGTTCGATCGATAGCTGCGGCCGCTGACGTCGATCCGGCCATGATTCATCATCATTTCGGAAGCAAGGAGCAGTTGTTCACCGCTGCGATCGCGCTACCGATCGATCCAGTCCAGGTATTGGGACCGGTTCACTCCTCTCCGACCGAAAATCTCGGCGAAAATCTACTCAGAGCAGTAATCGGGCTGTGGGAATCAGAACACCAGCCGGCGATTCTGGCGGCTTTTCGATCAGCCATTTCCGGCGACGGATCGCAGCTGATCCAGAGCTTTCTGCTCGATGTCGTATTGCGCGACATCATTCCGCGGGTGGACACACCACCTGGTACCGGCTTGATCAGAGCGGAATTGGTGGCCTCTCAGATGGCCGGACTGCTTGTCACGCGATATGTGTTCGGACTCGAACCACTCGCATCATTGAGCGTTGACGCTTTGGTACCGCTGGTGGCTCCGAACCTCCAGCGGTACCTGACCGGTGAATTACCGATCTAGCCTTCAGCCCGCGCGAGCAACTTCTCGTGCTCGTCGTCCGCCACATCGCGTGCCTCGTCGATCAACAGAACGGGACTGCCGTTCTCGATCGGGTAGGCACGCCGCAGGCGCGGGTTGTAGAGCAACTCGTCCCCGACCAGCAACAGCGGGCCTTTGTCCTGGGGGCAGGCCAAAATGCTGAGCAACGTCGAATCAATAGCCACGTGTGTCCTCTCGAACCGATCAAACAGAATGCCCTCAGGCTACCGTGCTCCGGTGCTCACCCTCGTCGGCATCAACTGCGCGGCAATTGCCTTGGTCAGCCGCTTGTACGACTGCGACTCGGAATCGAGGAACCAGGTCCGTGGCCCCGGCGCCGGCAATCCGGCCGCAGCCAAAGCAGTGGAGCTCGGACGGTACGACGAACCCACCGGGATCTCGTCAACCACGTGCACGATATCCGGACGAGCGTCGAAAGCGATGCGCGAGAGGGCCTCTGCAAGCTCGGCAGAACGGAACTGCCGCCCCGGACGCCATGTCACGGCAGCGACCGCGAGCTGATGCGGCGCGTCACCGACTCCGTATGCGACGGCAAGATCCACCCGCGCCACACTCGACAACGCGTCGACGATCGGCTGGGTGAAGACGGGACCGCGGACCGTGGAAATGACCGTGTTCTTGTGGTCGATCAGCCAGTAGTCGCCGTCGGCGTCCCGGCGGAAGAGATTTTCGGTGGGAATCCACGAATCGCCGGCTTGGAAGAGACCTCGCATGGCTCCGCCCGAGAGATCGGCGGTGAATCCCGCGCGCCCGACCAGCAATCCGACCTCGTCTTCGGCGCACTCACGGACAAATCCGTTTCCGTTCTCGAGGAGCCGACCACTCAGCGGGTCGTATGCCGCCAACCGCACCTGCGC
>NZ_CAURKP010000275.1:0-5341 GCF_963525155.1 uncultured Rhodococcus sp. | reverse complement strand
ATCCGGCACTGGGCGAACGGTGGCCCGACGGTGATGAGCAACCTGGTCCTGCTGTGCCGTTCGCATCATCGGTTGATGCACCGGAAATCCGGGTTCGTCGGGAAATGGGAGATTCGGATCGGTGTCGACAACAAGCCGTGGTTCATTCCGCCGCCCTCGATCGACCCGCAGCAGCACCCGCGGCCGGCGAACACCACCTTCAAAACCTGAAGGGTCAAACCTTTTCGGTGACAACAAAAACGACCAGCTTCGCATCGGCATGGACCCGATGCGGGGCTGGTCAGTGGTGCTTGGAGAAAACGTGCTTGGAGAAAACGCGTCAGAAGATGCTCTGCGTGCGCCAGAGATCCGAGACGGAAACCCCGACACGCTCGAGAAGTGTTCGTACCAAAGGTAATCCGATACCGATGACACTCGAGGGATCACCCTCGATTCTCTCCACGAACCAGCCGCCGAGACTGTCGAGCGTGAATGCTCCGGCAACTTGGAGCGGCTCGCCCGTTGCCAGGTATGCCTCGAGATCTTCGGTGGACGGTTGCGCGAAATGAACCACTGTTGCGCTGTGATCCGAGGCCATGCGAACGATGCGGCCGTCGGCGACGCGCAGGACACAGTGCCCGGTCAAGAGAGTGGCGCTGCGTCCGGCCATTGCGGCCCATCGCTTTCGGGCGATATCGACGCTGCCCGGCTTGCCTTGAAGTTGCCCGTCGATCAGGAGCATCGAATCGCACCCGACAACGACCACGTCGGTGAGATTGTCGGCGGCGAGGCCGGGGACGATCTCGGCGGCCTTGGCCTCCGCCAGCACCGTCACGACTTTTTCGGGGGCGGCGTCGGGGCCGAGGTTGTCGGCGATCTTGTCCTCGTCGACACCGGAGACACGCACAAGCGGCGAAACCCCGGCCGCCCGCAGAACTGCGAGGCGAGCCGGGGACGCTGAAGCTAGAACCAGTTGAGTCACGTCAGCAGAGTGATCGTCAGCTGCGACGGATCGCGGGGTTCAGGTACGCGTACGGCGAGAACGGCGCACGCGTGCGGTGGAACTGAGTCGGATCGCCCCAGGTCTCCGCGGGAACGTTCGACTCGGGAGCTTGACCGCTGGCGGCAGCCGCAGCAAGCACGCTGACCAGTGCCGCGATCTCGACGTCGGTGGGCGAACCCTTGACGATCTTGATGACCGACGCGTCGGAGGTCGACGTCTCGGTCAGCTCCGTGAGCGAAGCATCCGTCGCGGTTCCCTCGACGACCGCACCGTTGGTCGGTGCAGTCTCCGCCAGTGCGACATCTTCGCTGAGAATGTCCTCGGTGGTTGCGGTCATAGGGGAATGTTCCCATGCTTCTTGGGCGGAAGGGAAACGGCCTTGCGCTCGAGCAGTCGCAATGCGGAAACGATCTGCCCGCGGGTGTGCGACGGAGGAATGACAGCGTCGACGTATCCGCGCTCAGCGGCGACGTACGGGTTGACGAGGGTGTCCTCGTACTCGTTCTGCAGCTTGAGGCGCAATGCATCGACGTCTTCGCCGTTCTTCGCGGCTTCGAGAAGCTGCTTGCGGTAGACGAATCCGACTGCTCCGGATGCACCCATGACGGCGATCTGAGCGGTCGGCCATGCCAGGTTCACGTCGGCGCCCATGTGCTTGGAGCCCATGACGTCGTACGCTCCGCCGTACGCCTTGCGGGTGATGACCGTGATTTTGCCGACCGTTGCTTCTCCGTATGCGTAGAGGAGCTTCGCGCCGCGGCGGATGATGCCGTTGTATTCCTGCTCGGTTCCGGGGAGGAAACCGGGAACGTCGACGAGGGTGATGATCGGGACGTTGAACGCGTCGCAGGTACGCACGAAGCGAGCGGCCTTCTCCGAGGCGTCGATGTCGAGGCAGCCCGCGAACTGGGTGGGCTGGTTGGCGACGATGCCGACCGAGCGTCCGTCGACGCGACCGAAACCGACGATGATGTTCATCGCGCGCTCGGCCTGGACCTCGAGGAACTCGTCGTCGTCGAGGATGCGACGGATGACCTCGTGCATGTCGTACGGCTGGTTGGCCGAATCCGGGATCAGGGTGTCGAGTTCGATGTCCTCGGCGGTCAGGCTGTCTTCGATCGAACCGACGATCGGGTCGGTGATCTCGCCGCGGGGAGCTGCTGCCTGGTTGTTGGACGGCAGGTAGCTGAGCAAGTCCTTGACGTAGTCGAGTGCGTCCTGCTCGCCGGAAGCGACGTAGTGGGCGACGCCGGACTTGACCATGTGGGTGCGAGCACCGCCGAGGTCTTCCATCGTGACGTCTTCACCGGTGACCGTCTTGATGACGTCGGGGCCGGTGACGAACAGCTGGGAAGTCTCGTCGACCATCACGACGAAGTCGGTCAGTGCGGGGGAGTAGACGTGGCCGCCGGCGGCGGGTCCCATGATCAGTGAGATCTGGGGGATGACACCCGAGGCCTGGACGTTGCGGTGGAAGATCTCGCCGTAGAGGCCGAGCGAGACGACGCCTTCCTGAATGCGCGCGCCTGCACCTTCGTTGATGCCGACGAGGGGCCGTCCGGTGCGGATCGCGAGGTCCATGACCTTGACGATCTTCTCACCGTAGATTTCGCCGAGCGATCCGCCGAAAACGGTGGCGTCCTGTGAGAAGACACAGACGTCGCGGCCGTCGATGGTGCCGTAACCGGTGACGACGCCGTCGCCGACCGGGCGGTTGTCAGCGAGACCGAAGTTCACACTTCGGTGCCGTGCCAGTGCGTCGAGTTCGACGAAGGAGCCCTCGTCGAGGAGGGCGGTGATGCGCTCGCGGGCGGTCAGCTTGCCTTTGGCGTGCACCTTGTCGATGGCGGCTTCGCCGCTCGGTGCCTGCGCCTGGGCTTGGCGATTCCGCAGGTCCGCGAGCTTTCCCGCGGTCGTGTGGATATCGGGTGCGGCCGCCGCCTCCGGCGCGTTCGGCTCTTGGACAGTGGTCATGGACGTGAGCTTAACGAGAGTGCGTGGGGGGCTTCGAAGGCAGGTCCGATTGTCGCTGTCTTGCAGGCTCAAGCTACTGACCAGTACATTCTCGCCGTCGTCATAGGCTGGGGCTATGTGGACCGACTTGAACCGACCGCCCCTCGACGGCAATGCCCTACGACGCGCACTCGTGCGCAGTGACAACGACGACGCGCGCGTTTTCTGGAACCGCCTCGACGTTGTCGAGGAGACCGGTTCGACGAACGCGGATCTCCTTGCGCGAGCGGCAGATCCGGATGCCGACCGTCACGTTCTGATCGCCGAATATCAGGCGAGTGCCCGTGGCCGTCATTCGCGCACCTGGGTGAGTCCGCCGCAAGCGCAGATCTCGATGTCGGTTCTGCTGTCGATGCCCGGAATGAATCTCGCGGACATGGGTTGGCTCCCGCTACTGTCGGGAATCGCGGTCGTCGACGCGCTGCGCAACGTGGCCGAAGTGCCCGCAGAACTCAAGTGGCCGAACGACGTTCTCATCGGTGACAAGAAGGTCGCCGGCATTCTGGCCGAGGTGGCGAGGACGGCGCCCGATCCCGCGGTGGTGGTGGGGATCGGGCTGAACGTGAGCCTCGGCGTCGAGGAGCTGCCCGTCCCGACCGCTACGTCACTGCTGATCGAAGAAGCATCGACTGTCGACCGCGACACTCTCGTTCGCGCAATCGCCCGTGAATTGGCGACGCAATTCCGTGCTTGGGAATCGTCGAAATGGGATACATCTGTGTTGGCTGCCGAATACCGGCAGCGCTGCGGGACGCTGGGCAAACGAGTCCGCGCGGTTTTGCCGGGCGACAAGGAGGTGTTCGGTATCGCGACCGACGTCGACACTTCCGGACGCGTCGTCATCGAAATCGAGGGAACAGATGGGGAGACCTTTGCGGTCGCAGCGGGTGATATCACGCACCTTCGCGCCGCCCCGGTCACCGAATCGTGAACGTTGCCGGATTTTCTGGCACCAAAGTGCTAATTTTTGGCCCGGACCGGTTTTCGAACCAACCGTCCGTCCTTCATTTCACTCAACTGCGGGATTTACCGAGCTGCCTAGGGGCGTCATGACCACACCGATCGTTGTTCCGACCGAAGCCGAGACGGCCGAGAGCGCTCGCCGCGTACTCACCGGCGTGACGGTGCTGCTCGGTGTCCTCACATTGGGCCTGGGTATCGCGGTACTCGCATGGCCGGATGCCACGCTGTTCGTGGTCGCGGTTGTCATTGCGATCCAGCTGTTCGGATTCGGAATCGTCCAGATCATCCGTTCGTTCGCGGACGTGACGGCTTCGGGTGGAACTCGGACGCTCGTCGCGATCTCCGGCGCGTTGGCAGTGCTCCTCGGATTCCTGGTTCTCCGTAGCCCTCTGCAGACGGTGGTTCTGATCGCATTGGTGATCGGTGCCTGGTGGGTATTCCGTGGCGTTCTCGATCTGGTCGACGCGGCGTCCGGGCACACCGTCGATCGCGGTCTGTCGATCGTGCTCGGAGTCATCAGCATCGTCGCGGGTGCAATCGTCCTTCTGCAGCCCGAACTCTCGCTCGACGTCTTCCGCATCGTGGTCGGCGTGTGGATGGTGCTGTACGGCATCATCATCGTCGTGACCCCGTTGGTGCTGCGAAAGATCGCGCAGCCCTGAGCGTTGCCCTGAAGGCGGGTGTGCCTGAAAGTCGGTGTGCCTGAAAGTCGGTGTGCCTGAAAGTCGGTGCGGGGTGGCAGACTTCCCGTCATGGGATATCCCGAAGACGCCCTCGCTCAGGACGAGGAACTGATACTGCATCGCCATCCTCATTGGAAGATGTTGGTGCTTCCGGCGCTGACGTTCGTGCTTGCGACGGCCGTCGCCGGGTTCTTGTTGGGCCTCGCACAGACGAGATTGGACGGCACGGCTCGCACCGTGTCGTCCATTGCCGTCGGAATCATCTGGCTCGGTGTCGTGGCCTGGCGATCGGTTGCGCCGTTCACGGTCTGGAAGTTCACGCATTTCATCGTCACCGATCGGCGAGTGCTCATCCGCCACGGAGTGCTCACGCACACGGGTATCGACATTCCCATGGGGCGGATCAGCAATGTTCAGTTTCGTCACGGCCTGATCGATCGAATGCTCAAGACCGGAACTCTGGTCATCGCATCTGCCAGTGACGATCCGCTCGAGTTCGACGACATTCCTGACGTCGAGCACGTTCACGCCCTGCTGTATCACCAGGTTTTCGATTCCATGCAGCAGCCACCCTCGCAGGCACCGCAGTGGCCGTCAGGTGAAAACGACGACCCGAACGATCGAAATGGCTGGTAATCAACGTGCAAAGGCGTGTTGTCCGTAGTCTGTTCGTGTGACTGCCGTATTGCTAGCCGAAGAC
>NZ_CAURKP010000274.1:0-5347 GCF_963525155.1 uncultured Rhodococcus sp. | reverse complement strand
CCAGATCGGCCTCTGATCCGAACTCCGTACTGACCTCGGTGGGTTTGACGAACAGAACGTCTCCGCAGATCAAGCCCACGATCTTCTCGTCGCAATACAATCCGTACTCGCCGAACATCGCCCTTGCCCGCACGTCGAGCGGTTCCAACTGCTCGAGAATGCGCGCCACGGTTTCCTTGCTCGTACTCATGAGAGCAAACTACTCCGGCACCCCGACATACAGACATTCATCGGAGAGCCGGAGTAGTCGCGTCAGTACTAGACCTTCGTGATTGCGGCGCGGATACCCTCACCGAGATCGACGGCGTCGTCGCCCGCTTCACCCACCGAGAAGGAGGTGGCCAGAACCTCACCGGCGATCAATTCGCGATGGCGCTCTGCCCACTCCTTGCAGTCCTGCGGAACCTCGAGCACGACGTTGATCCGGTCCGAGACGTCCAAACCGGCGGCACGGCGCGCATCCTGCAACTGACGGATACGGTCCTTGGCCCATCCCTCGGCTTCGAGTTCCTCCGTCACAGCGGAATCGAGTACGACCAGTCCCGCACCGTCCGGCAGTGCAGCCGTCGAATCCGGCTCGGCCGCAACCAGTTTCTGCGTGTACTCCTCGGGCAGCAGTTCGATGCCCGCCGCAACCACGACGCCGTCCGCGTTCTCGGTCCAGTCGCCCGCCTTGACCGCCTTGATGACAGTCTGAACGGACTTGCCCAGACGCGGTCCTGCAGCACGCGCATTGACCGCGATCTCGAAGCGCCCGTGCACGTCGACGTCATCGGTCAGATCGACCTTCTTGACGTTGACCTCGTCGGCGATCAGTCCGAGGAACGGACGCAGACGCTCGGCATCCGGCGCCGCAACCGTGACCTCGGGCAGCGGAAGACGAACACGCAGATTCTGCGCCTTGCGCAGGCTCAGCACCGTGGAGCACACGGTCCGGACGTCGTCCATCGCCGCTACCAGCTCGGGGTTCGCGGGGAGCTCCGACGCCTCCGGCCAATCAGCCAGGTGAACCGAGCGCTCCCCGGTCAGCCCGCGCCAGATCACCTCGGACACCAGCGGCAACAGCGGCGCAGCGAGACGCGTCACGACCTCGAGCACGGTGTGCAGGGTGTCGATTGCGTCGCGATCCTCGTCCCAGAACCGCGAACGAGACCGTCGCACATACCAGTTGGTGAGTGCGTCACAGAACAACCGAAGCTCGTCGCACGCGCCGGCGATGTCGTTGACCTCGAGGGCCTCGGTGATCACGTCGCGGGTGGTAGCGAGCTTGGCCAGGATGTACTGATCGAGGATGTTCTCCGAATCGGTACGCCACACACCGGATTCCGGGGCGTACAACTGCAGGAAGCTCCAGGCGTTCCACAGCGGGAGCAATGCCTGACGCACACCTTCGCGGATGCCCTGCTCGGTCACGATGAGGTTTCCGCCGCGCAAGATCGGCGAAGACATCAGGAACCATCGCATCGCATCGCTGCCGTCGCGGTTGAACACCTCCTTCACGTCCGGGTAGTTGCCCTTGGACTTGCTCATCTTGAGTCCGTCGTCGCCGAGCACGATGCCGTGCGCAGCAACGGTTTTGAACGCCGGACGATCGAAGAGTGCGGTGGCCAGCACGTGCAGCGTGTAGAACCAGCCGCGAGTCTGCCCGTTGTACTCGACGATGAAATCGCCCGGGAAATGACCCTCGAACCATTCACGGTTCTCGAATGGGTAGTGCACCTGCGCGTACGGCATCGAACCGGATTCGAACCAGCAGTCGAGCACCTCGGGAACGCGGCGCATCATCGACTTCCCGGTCGGGTCGTCGGGGTTCGGGCGGACCAGGTCGTCGATCATCGGGCGATGCAGATCGGTCGGACGCACACCGAAGTCTGCCTCCAACTGATCGAGCGATCCGTAGACGTCCGTACGCGGGTACTGCGGATCGTCCGACACCCACACCGGGATCGGGCTGCCCCAGTAGCGGTTTCGGCTGATGTTCCAGTCGCGTGCACCTTCGAGCCACTTGCCGAACTGGCCGTCACGGATGTGCTCGGGCACCCACGTGATGTCCTTGTTCAGCTCGACCATGCGATCGCGGAACTTGGTGACCGCGACGAACCACGAGGGAACCGCCATGTAGATGAGCGGCTGCCCACTGCGCCAACTGTGCGGGTACGAGTGCTCGATCGTCTCGTGCCGCAGCAGCTTTCCAGCGGCCTTGAGGTCCTTGATGATGACCGGGTTGGCGTCGAAGACCATCAAGCCCTCGTACGGCGGAACCATCGAGGTGAACTTTCCACCCGGATCGAGCGGCTGCACGACCTCGATACCGTTGGCCGTGGCGACATCCATATCCTCCTCACCGAAAGCCGGTGCGAGGTGGACGATTCCGGTTCCGGAATCGGTTGTCACGTAGTCGGCCGAAAGCACGACGTGCGCGTTCGGATGTCCGAGGAAGAAGTCGAACGGCGGTGTGTACGACAGTCCGACCAGCTCGGCGCCCTTGTGACGGGAAACGACCTCGGGGTCCTCCCCCAGCTCACGTGCGTAATGAGCAACCCGTGCTTCCGCGAGCACGTACCGCTTTCCGTCCTCGCCGAGCACCTGGACGTAGTCGACCTCGGGATGAACCGCAGTGGCCAAGTTGGACGGCAGTGTCCACGGAGTCGTGGTCCAGATGATCGCGTTTGCGCCGTCCAATGGTGAACCCGGAGCGACCAGCGGCATGTCGACCGTGACTGCAGGATCCTGACGCATCTTGTACGCGTCGTCGAGACGAGTCTCCTGATTGGACAGCGGAGTCTGCTCGTACCAGCTGTAGGGCAGCACGCGGAAGCCCTGATAGATCAGGCCCTTGTCGTGCAGCTCCTTGAAGGCCCACATGACGGACTCCATGAAGTCGACGTCCAGGGTCTTGTAGTCGTTGTCGAAGTCGACCCAACGTGCCTGGCGGGTGACGTAGTCGCGCCACTCGTCGGTGTACTTGAGCACCGAGGCCTTGCAGTACTCGTTGAACTTGGCCAGACCCATGACTTCGATCTCGGCCTTGTCCTTGATGCCGAGTTGCTTCTCCGCTTCGAGTTCTGCGGGCAGGCCATGGCAGTCCCAGCCGAAGCGTCGCTCGACCTTGCGTCCACGCATGGTCTGGAAGCGCGGCACCAGGTCCTTGACGTACCCCGTCAGCAGGTGACCGTAATGCGGCAAGCCGTTTGCGAAAGGCGGTCCGTCGTAGAAAACGAACTCTTCGCTGCCGTCCCGATTGGAAACCGACGCACGGAAGGTGTCGTCGTCGTCCCACTGTTTCAGGACTTTCTGTTCCAGTTCGGGGAACTTGACTCCGGTGTCGGCGGGGACACCGTAGTCGACTTTGGGATACCCGTTACTCGCCATGGCGATCTCCTCGTGCCAGTCGGACTCGGCACGGGGACGACGTGGCGCTTGTGCGCCGACACCGCGGTACCACCCCGTTTGCACCCCGTAGATCCGCGCTTGGATCCCGAGGTGCCACTCGATCGAGCTGTGACGGGCTCACCCGTTCGGTTCTACTGAGTTCTGGGCGCCTGAAGCGACAAGAACCGTTCTTCCGAAAGCTCCCCGGTGATTGCCGGATCACAGCCTGGTATTCGTGTTGGACAGTCTAATACTCGTCCTGGACCTTGTCGGAACTCGCCCTAGGACTTGTCGGGGCCACCCGGCGACTCGCCATGATTTCTCTGATTGTCATCGTTGGCGGTGGCTGCATCGTCGATCGACGAATTCGAGGAACTCTCGACTCGACCGTAAGGCGACGACATTCCGCTGCCCGATGCCGGGTCATCCAACGAAGGAACCGCCTTCCTGCTGGTCAGCGCACTGACCAGCAGGAGGACGGCACCTGCTACACAAATCGCGATACATGCCCACGCCCAGATCAACGACCCTGTGGTCAGGGCGACGATCAGGAGAGCGAAACCAACTCCCGCGAGAACCAACGTCACGACCAGCACGTATCAACCTTTGTCCGGTCCGATAGCTGAGCCGACGGGGCGCTCTCGGTCAGCTGTTTCCCTTGGCGAAGGACGGGCTGTAGGAATCCTGTCCACCGTCGACCGGAACGGCCGAGCCGCGCTGTTCGAGCTCTTCGAGCTGCGATTCCAGGTAGGACTTCAGGCGCACCCGGTACTCGCGTTCGAACGTCTTGAGCTGCTCGATACGGCCCTCGAGGACCGAACGCTGCTGGTTGATGGTCGCCATGATTTCGGTGTGCTTCTTCTCGGCGTCCGCCTTGAGAGCGTCTGCCTTCTCCTGAGCCTGGCGAAGCTGGGTCTCGGAGCGAGTCTGAGCGTCGGTGAGCATCGCCTCCGACTTGTTGCGCGCATCCGCGATCATGCCGTCAGCCTTGCTGCGAGCCTCGCTCATGAGCTGCTCGGAGTTGGTGCGGGCACTGCCGAGCAGCTGCTCGGACTCGGTCTTGGCATCGTTGGTGAGGCGATCCGCCATCTCCTGAGCCAGTCCGAGGACCTTTGCGGCCTGCATGTGGGTGTCGCCGCTCTGCGGCGCTGCAACGGCAGCGGCGGCGGGAACCGGCGCTGCAACAGGTGCAGGCTTGGGCGGTTCGACGACCCGAGCGGGCTCCGGCTTGGGCTGCGCTGCGACGGGTGCTGCCTGCTGAGCAGGTGCCGGCGACTTCTTGGCAGCCGCGAGCTCCTGATCCAGCTCACCTACGCGCTGGCGCAGGTCCGCATTCTCTTCGATGAGCTGCGACAGCGCCTGCTCGACGAGGTCGAGGAATGCGTCGACCTCGTCCTCGTTGTAGCCACGCTTGCCGATAGGCGGCTTGCTGAACGCAACGTTGTGCACGTCAGCTGGAGTCAGTTGCGGCATGGAAGGATCCCTTCACGCGTCATTTGGCGGTCTAGCAAGCATTCAGTTGCAACACAGTCTACGTAGTGGCGAACTACGTAGTGGCGAACCACTGGATGAGTTATGGCATCCATTCTGGCACACCACTCACTCGGACTGCGCTCAGCGAACAACCGACATCAGGATGATGACGATGAAAAGCAAGACCATGATGGATAGATCCAAGCGAACTCCACCGAGGTTGATCGGGGGGATCAACCTGCGGAGTAGTTTCACCGGAGGATCGGTGATCGTAAAAATGGTTTCGAGAATGACTGCGACCAATCCGGTCGGTCGCCAATCTCTGGCAAACGAACGAACGAACTCGACGATCACTCTGCCGATCAGCAACAGCCAGAAGACACCCAGCACCAGATAGATCACAGAGAGAAGCGCGTCCACACCCTCACTCTGCCTGACGTCTGCGGTGTGTCCAAAACAGCCACACCGCAGCCATTCCGGAACCGGTCCGCATCGAGTCCTG
>NZ_CAURKP010000273.1:0-5423 GCF_963525155.1 uncultured Rhodococcus sp. | reverse complement strand
TTCAACGATCCGAGGAGTCGACCCATCGGGGTACGAGCTCCCGCAACAATCACAGAACTGGTCACGATTTCCTCCGGCTGCAAAAGAGACATAGTCGTCGGTTCCGTGCGGCCTAAGAGCCAAGTCACATCCCGACGTGTACTCCTCAAACGGTAGCGCTACCGTGAAAGGTATGACACAGACCTCCCCCAGTTCTGCACTCGCACCTTTGTCGTCCGACCTCGTCGTCGCGATCGATCACGTCGGAATCGCGGTGCCCGATCTCGACGTGGCAATCGCGTGGTACACGCAGCACCTGGGCATGGTGTCGACCCACGAGGAAATCAACGAATCGCAGGGCGTGCGTGAGGCCATGCTCTCCGTCGTCGGCTCCCCCGCCGGATCCACTGCCGTTCAGCTGCTCGCGCCTCTGGACGAGAACTCGACCATCGCCAAGTTCATCGACCGAAGCGGCCCCGGACTCCAGCAGCTCGCCTACCGGGTCACCGACATCGACGCCATCTCCGCCGAGCTTCGCGACCGCGGGGTTCGGTTGCTGTACGACGCTCCCCGACGCGGTACGGCCAACTCGCGCATCAACTTCATTCACCCGAAGGACGCCGGCGGCGTCCTGGTGGAACTGGTCGAACCCGACGCGAGCCACTAGCAGACCCGACTCCAGCTCGTATGCCAGGTAGATTGTCGCCATGGCATACGAGCAGGACCGCGGTTCGATCCAACTTCCGTTCCAGATCGCACGGAAGGGATACGACCGCGACGAGGTACGCAACTACTTCGAGCGATTCGACGCGGAGCTGCGAGTTACCGCGGCTGATCGTGATGCTGCCGCTGCGCAGGCCCGTGACCTCGCCAAGCAGCTCGACGATGCACGCGACGACATCGACGACCTCCGCAAGGACGTCGACCGCCTCTCGGTACCGCCCACCACTGCGGAGGGCATGAGCGATCGCATCAGCCGCATGCTGCGCCTTGCCTCCGACGAGGCCTCGGAGGTGCGCGCGAAGGCCGAGGCCGACGCAGCCGAGATGACCTCCATCGCCGAACAGGACGGCGCCCGCCTTCGTGGGCACTACGAGTCGCTGATCGCCGAACTCGAGGACCGTCGCAACGCGATGGAAACCATGCACGAGCAGACCATGGCGCAGGCCCGTACCGAAGCCGCCCGGATCGTCGAAGCCGCGCAGGCCGAGCGGGATCGACTGGCTGCCGAGTCCGAGGCCAAGCGCACTCAGATCCGCGAAGACTTCGACATCTCGATGTCGGAGCGCCGCGCCAAGGTCGTCGCCGCCGTCAACGAGTTGGAGTCGTCGAGCAAAGCAGAGGCCGAGCGTCGACTCGCCGATGCGTCGCACGAGGCTCAGCGCAGGCTGCAGGCCGCCACTGATCAGTCCGAGCGCAAGATCGCTCACGCGAAGGAACTCACCGAAGAACTGCGCGTTCTCCGTGGCCGAATCCTGGCTCAGCTCTTGGGCATTCGCGGACAACTCGATTCGGTTCCGGCTATGCTCGCATCGGTCAACCGGGAGAGCGAACTCCTCGATGCACCGCCCGCTCCGGTCATCGTCGAAGCCGAGGAAGATCTCGAGATCGAAGACAAGAAGGCCGACGCAGATAAGGTCGACGCAGAACCGGTCAAATCAGAACCGAGTATCGACGAAGACGACGTTCTCGAGGACTCGGACGAGACGAACACCGCCGAGATCGACACCCGCGCCGTCGAGCAGCGAGCCCAGTCCAGGAACTGATCGACGCTCAGGACCACCGTCTGGTCAGGCTGCGCGTACCGCGGCCTGACCAGCATCCGGTATGCCAGTGTCGACGCTCGTTCGCGCCGCCCGGTTCCGAAGGCCACGTCACCACGTGAGCGACGCCGGGTCTGATGTCGTGATCACAACCGGGGCAGCGATAGAACTTCGTCGCGTTGGAGCCGGGTATCGGCCTCACCATGTACATTTCACCGCCCGGCCCGGGTTCCTCCCGGACCAGCGCCCCGCCGAACAACACACCGCTTGGTGACGCCGACTCCGCGCTCGAATCCCGAGCACGCCGAGTATCCGTTCGACGGGTTTGCTTCGGCGAAGGTTTGCGGCGCGGCATGGTTCGAGTCTAAACAGCGTCAGAAAAGACGGAACTCGGTGCTTTCGGTGCCCCGCAAGGCCTCGTAGTCAAGGACCAGGCAACGGATCCCACGGTCGTTGGCCAAAGTCTTTGCCTGCGGCTTGATCTGTTGCGCTGCAAAAACTCCCGTGACCGGCGCGAGCAGCGGATCGCGGTTGAGCAATTCGAGGTAGCGCGTCAACTGCTCGACGCCGTCGATCTCGCCGCGACGCTTGATCTCCACCGCCACCGATGCACCGTCCGCGTCTCGGACCAGAAGATCGACCGGCCCGATGGCCGTCATGTACTCACGCCGCACCAACGTGTAGCCGGGGCCGAGTGTCTCGACATGCTCCGCCAGAAGTTCTTGAAGGTGTGCCTCGACACCGTCCTTGATCAAACCCGGATCAAGGCCGAGTTCATACGACGAATCGTGCTCGACCTCTTCGAGAGTGATCCGGAGTTCCTCGCCCGCCTTGTTGGTGACGACCCACAGGATGTCGTCGCCGTCCCCGGTGGTCTCGACCAACCAGCACGGCGGACTCATCCAGTTGAGCGGCTTGTACGCCCGATCGTCGGCATGGATACTGACCGAGCCGTCGGCTTTGACCAACAGCAGTCGTCTTGCGGTAGGGAGGTGGGAGGTCAGGCGTCCCACATAGTCGACACGGCAACGAGCAATAACTAGGCGCACCGGACCACCCTAAGCGATCATTACGACTACTCTCGACACACTATGCAGCGAAGCCGTGTCCCGAGTGCGCCCCTGGGGTCGTGGCTGCTCGGATCCACCGACGAAAGCCCCAGGCGCCGCCGAATCCGCGTCCAGGCACTACTCACCGCGCCCCTCCTGGTCACAAACCTGATCGGAGCGGTACTGGCGATCGTGCTCATCGGATTCGTGGTTCCCGGCCCCGGGATCATCCACCCCGAATTCGCATGGATCAACTTCATTGCCGTGCCCGTCTTCATCGGGTGTGTCTTTCTCATCGGACTGCTGTGGGGCACCAAACGGCTGATGCGGGATCTTCGATGGGCCACCGAGGATCACCCACCGACAGAGCAGAATCAACGCGCGGCGCTGCGCGGGCCGTGGCGACTGACCCGAGTGCAAGCCGTCCTGTGGACGGCCGCGCTCATCACCTTCACGACCATGTACGGAATCGTCGACCCCGATACCATTCCGAAAGTTCTGTTCACCGTGGCTTTCAGCGGTATCACCACGTGCGCTTTCTGCTACCTGCTCAGCGAGTTCGCACTCCGCCCGATTGCTGCGCGTGCACTCGAATCCGGAGCACCCCGCAAGGCTGCCGTTCTCGGACTGACCGGCCGGACAATCCTCGTATGGCTGCTCGGAAGCGGAGTTCCCGTCACCGGCCTGATGCTCGTAGCGGTCTTCAGCTTCATCCGGCCTGCTTCGTGGCAAGCCCTCGCGACCGCGATCCTCGTCATCGGCGGGATCACTCTGTGCGTCGGACTCGGGCTGACATACATCAACATTCGGTCCGCCGCGGCCCCCATTCGGTCCGTGCGACGAGGAATGGAACAAGTCACCCGTGGCGACCTCACCGCGTCCGTCGTCGTGTACGACGGAACGGAACTGGGACTACTGCAGGCCGGCTTCAATCGCATGGCCGAGGGTCTGCGCGAGCGAGAGCGAATACGCGACCTCTTCGGGCGCCACGTCGGACACGAGGTTGCCGCAAACGCGGTTCGCCGAAACCCGGAACTCGGCGGTGAAGAACGTGACGTTGCCGTTCTCTTCGTCGACGTCATCGGATCGACCACCATCGCGGCCACCAACTCCCCTACGGCGGTGGTCGCTCTACTCAACCGTTTCTTCGACGTCATAGTCGACGAGGTCGACGCGCACGGCGGATTCGTGAACAAGTTCGAGGGCGACGCAGCGCTGGCGATCTTCGGAGCGCCGACGACACTCGACGATCACGCCGGCAGCGCACTCGCCGCTGCCCGCAAGATTCAGCAGCGCCTGCGTGCCGAGGTTCCGGAAGTGAGCGCGGGAATCGGCGTCGCCGCAGGTGTTGCCGTAGCCGGGAACGTCGGTGCGCGAGAAAGATTCGAGTACACCGTCATCGGTGATCCCGTCAACGAAGCGGCGCGACTGTCCGAGGTCGCCAAGACGGTTCCGGGTAACGTCGCCGCATCCGGACGGGCTGTGGCTGCCGCTGACAGCGCCGAGGCTGCACAGTGGTCGATCACCGAGAACATCACCCTTCGCGGCCGCCTCGAACAGACCGAGCTCGCGATTCCGTGCGACGCCCTAAAGTCCGAGACCAGCCCGTCAGACTCCGTGCCGGTTCAGCCCTGACCCCACCTCCCCCCTGAGCGAACGGCACGCTCGGTCGATCCAAGGCGATCAACGCCACGTTCGCTCGATGACTTTCCCGCTTCTCGACGGTCTATATCGGCACAGCGAAAATCCGACGACGCCTGGGAGATGGGTACGACTATGAAACTGACGACCTTTACCATCGTCACTCTCGACGGTGTGATGCAAGGACTCGGTGGTCCGGACGAAGATCGCCGTGGCGGATTCGAGCGGGGCGGCTGGTCCGCGCCATTGGTGGACACCGAAGCCATGGATTATCTCGTCCAGGTCTACCAGCGAGCTGACGCGTTCCTGTTCGGGCGACACACGTACGAGATCTTCGCCGGCTATTGGGGCGCGTTCGAGAATCCCGACGTCAACCCCATTGCAAGCGCCCTGAATTCGCGGCCCAAGTACCTTGCGTCGACGACGCTCACCGATCCGCAATGGACGAACACGACAGCCCTTTCAGGTGACACCGCCACAGCTCTCGGCGAACTGAAAGCCAGACCCGGCGGTGAGCTTCAGGTGCACGGCAGTGGCAACCTGTGCCGCTGGCTTCTCGCGAACGATCTGGTCGACGAGATGATCCTGCTGATCGTTCCGGTGGTGGTAGGCCAGGGCACGCGACTGTTTCCCGACTCCGGACCGGACATCGCACTAGAGCTGGCCGAATCGCGAGCCACATCAAAGGGCGTGACGATTCAGAGGTATCTGCCGGCTGGCCGGCCGAAGTATGCGACTGCCACCGCCGACGGCATCGACTGATCCGGACAAAGCGCCCGTCGTCCTCAGTCGTGCTCCCGCCCCTGATGGTGTGAACGTACCGTTCCCCTCGCCTAAGAGGGTGAGCGTGTCGTTCACTCGATGCGGGGGTGCCAGCGGGGATGCCCCCCTTCGATCGTGCGAACGGTACGTTCGGTCGATCTGAGGCGACGAAAGTGCCGTTCACTCGAAGTCGGGGCCGGCGGGGGTGTTTTGGTGGGGTGTTTTGGGT
>NZ_CAURKP010000272.1:0-5436 GCF_963525155.1 uncultured Rhodococcus sp. | reverse complement strand
CCCATCTCACACCGAGATGGGGGCCGGAGCCGTTCTCGCGACTCTTACAAGGCAATCTCGATTCGTAGGCGGGCCGTACGGTTCGTTAGTCCTGCTAGAGTCACTTCAATGCTTTCTTGCCGCACTTCCTGACCACCATCCGCAGCATTAGCTTGTTACGTCGCCCTGGGATGACGATTCTGTGTGCCTTCATGGGGATTCGCGATAGCCGAATCCCTATCTGACCACTCACCAGAATCCACCTTTGGAGTACGTACCATGAGAAACTTTCTCGTCACCGGAGCCACCGGAAACCTGGGCGGCGCTGCGCTGCGCATCCTGCAGGCACATACCGGATCGAACACCCACGCATTGGTCCGAAGTACTACCCAAACCGATGCACTCGGTCATCAGGGGATCGATACGCGAGTCGGCGACTACACGGATCGCGCGAGTTTACGGACCGCGTTCAGGGGCATCGACGGACTGCTGTTCGTATCGAGCCCGGCGCTCGATACGAATGTCAGAATAGAGCAACACAAAGCTGTTGTGCAGGAGGCAGTCTCGGCAGGCGTCGAGCACATCGTGTACACAAGTGCGATGGGAGCGCAGCACGATCCCGGTCATCGCACTACGGAAATCGAGCTGCAGGAGATCGGTGTGAGCCACACTGTCCTCCGCAATGCTCTCTACTCGGATGCATTTGCTGCCAAGGTAATTAACGACATGGAGTCCGGACCCATCGTTTCCGCCGGCGCGGGAAGTTCTCTGGTCACCTCCTCCATTGCCGATCTCGCCGAAGCAGCAGTCATCGCGCTGACATTCCCTCCCACCAAGCAGGTGTGGGAACTTCGAGGCCCGGCCTGGACCTTCGATCAACTCGCCGAAGCAGTCTCAGCCGAACTTGGCAGGACAATCGAGCACCGCGAGGTGGGCGACCTCGAAACCGGACCCTTTGCTGTGCTCTTTCCACTGATTCGCAAAGGGATCTTCAGCGAAGAGTCCGATGACCTGGCAACACTGCTACAACGCGCCCCTCAGCCAATCGAAGCCGTTGTCGCCCAGCTCTGCCGGAGCTGAACGATGGGCAGGACCACGACTGACCGCGGCACGAGTCAGCGTGGAATAACTTTCCGCAGAGGCTCGTTGTAGAGGGTGTCGGTGTTCGGTTCTTTGCCCCGGGTACCACCCCAGAATTGCCACTTCGAGTGGCCACTTGCCGAGAGGCGCAAGACGGGCACCGACGCGCTGGAGCCGCTGGACACCTTTTGGTGCCAGCGGCTTTGTCGTCTGAATGATCAGGCCGGGTTTTCGCCGGCAGCGACGTCGAGGATCCACGTCACCCCGAACGCATCGGTGAGCATGCCGAAACCGGGGCTCCACGCCGCGGCGGCAAGACCCTCGATGATCGATGCACCAGCAGAGAGTTTGGCCCAGTAGTTCTGCACCTCTTCGAGGGTTTCACCGCGAACCGAGACGAAGAACGGTTGGTCGGTGATCGTGGTGCCGTTCTCGCGGTGTGTCGAGCCTGCGTTGCCGGCCGAGCCGCCCGACTGTCCTGGGATGTCGTATGCCATCACGCAGAATCCGTCCGCTGTCACCTGGCCGAACACGATGTTCTCAGCGCCGGGCACCTCCTTGGGCATCCCGAAGTCGCCGTAGGTTGCGATCGTGACCTGGCCACCGAAGACGGACTGGTAGAACTCCAGAGCCGCGCGGGCGTCTCCGCGGAAGTTGAGGTGGGTCGTTGTCTTGATGCTCATGTCTGCTCCTGGTACGAACGTCGCTCGGGTTTTCCCTGACAACGTCGACTCTCACAGCCGTATAGGACTGTTTTCGTCCTAGACTCGTCGTAGTCTCACCGCATGGCGACCACCACTCGACTCTTGAATCTGCTGTCCCTCTTGCAGACGAGACGCGACTGGCCGGGCGCTCTACTCGCCGAGCGGCTCGACATCAGCCATCGCACGGTCCGCCGCGACATCGACCGGCTCAGGGAGATGGGTTACCGCATTGCGGCGACCATGGGCCCGGACGGCGGATACCGACTCGACGCCGGCAGCGAGCTGCCACCCCTGCTGTTCGACGACGATCAGGTCATCGCATTGGCAGTTGCGCTGCAGGCGGCGACGCTGACCGGCGTCGGTATCGAAGAGGATGCGGTTCGAGCGTTGACCACTGTGCGGCAAGTGATGCCTTCGCGTCTGCGCCATCGCCTCGACGCGCTCACGTTCACCACGATTTCGGCCGGCTCCGGCGACGCAGACTCCGTGTCCCCAGAGGTGCTCGTAGCAATTTCCGCTGCAGTCCGCGCTCGCGAGGTGTTCCGCTTCGATTACTCGAACGACCACTCAACCGACAACAGCGAAATAACACCCCCGCGCCGAGTGGAGCCGCATCATCTGGTGACCTCCAAGCGTCGCTGGTACCTCGTCGCGTGGGATCTCGCGCGAGACGACTGGCGAATCTTCCGCGCCGATCGCATCACCCCACGCACCCCGAACGGTCCCCGGTTCACGCCGAAGGAAATCCCCGGCGGCGACGTCAGCGAATACGTTTCCGCGCGCTTCAAAGGATCGGAACATATCAACAATTGGCCGTGCCATGGCAAGGTCGTTCTCCATCGACCAGCCAGTTATGTTCTTCCCTTTGTCGGGGACGGAATCGTCGAAGATCTTGGCCCCGAGCAGTGCAGTCTCGAAGCCGGATCATGGTCTTGGACGGCGCTGGCAGCCTCCTTCAACCGATTCGACACCGACATCGATGTCGTCGGCCCGGCAGAACTTACCCACGCTTTCGCACAACTTGCCGCCCGCAACGCCGCGACTGCTGCGAGTTAGTCAGTCGTCTCGAATGAGATCCAGGTCTCCAACACAACCGTGCGCCCGCGGGTTCGTGATAGCTTTCAAGTCCTCAGAGGACCTGAGGACTTGAAGACCTGAACGAAGGGATGCCCAAGGAGATGAAGAAGGGGCAAGTTGCATTTCTCACCGGCACACACGTCGTGAACGATCTGTACCAGGGGGCTGTGCCTGCACTGTTGCCGTTCATGATGCTCGAACGCGGATATTCCTATTCCGCGGTCGCCGGAATCACGCTCGCCGCGACCGGACTATCCAGTGTCGTGCAACCTGCATTCGGCATGCTGGTCGATCGAAAGAGCCGAAACTGGCTGGTACCCACAGGTTTTGTGACGGCCGCAGCAGGCATTGTCGTGGCAGCGATGAGCACCACCTACATCGTCACTTGGCTGGCAATTGCCGTGGCCGGCATCGGCATCGCCGCATACCATCCTCCCGCCACAAATTTGGCACGCGCGGCTGGAGGTCATTCACAGAAGGCCATGAGCGTGTTCTCCGTGGGCGGTACGTTGGGCGCCTCGCTGGCGCCACCGTTTGTCACACTCGTGGTTGGCTCACTCGGTTTGTCCGGCGGCTACCTACTCGCAGTTCCTGCAGTGGTGGCGGCTATTTGGTGGATGGTCGCCCAGTCGCGATCGGTCAACACTGGTGCGGCCGAGTCAGCCCAGTCGTTGAGTGCGCAACTGGCAGCGAACGGTCCGGTGTCAGACGATTGGCGCTCGTTCACACGACTCGTGCTGGTAACGGTCTGTTGGTCGATTCCGTACGTGACCACACTGTCGTTGGTCTCACCGTTCGTGCTCAACGGACTGAACGGATCGTCCTCGAGCGCTGCAATCGTGTTGTCCTCCTTCACATTGGCGGGAGCGGCCGGAACGCTACTGGGTGGAGTCCTCGCGGACCGTCGTGGTCGACGCGCATCCATCCGACTCGGCTACCTGCTTGCAGTACCTTCACTGGCGCTGCTCGCTGCCGCTCCGAACGTTGCAGTTGCCGAATTGGGAATCGTCTGTCTCGGATTTGCTATGTTCCTGCCCTTCGCGCCACAGGTGACATTGGCGCAGGACTACCTACCGAATCGCCCCGGCACAGCAAGTGGGGTGACACTCGGACTCGCGATGTCCGTGGGAGGCATCGCATCTCCACTGTTCGGCTACCTGGCAGATCACTTTGGACCGCGCATGGCGATCGGGGCGACAACTGCAGTGCTGTTCGTCGGCGCCGTCATCGCATTCACCTTGCGCGATCGACGCCTCGACCCGGAAGACGAGACGGAGCGCGAACTGGACGTCATCGCCCTTCGATAAACCAAAAGACGGCCCCGTAGTCTGAAGATTCATCGGAGGACATGAAGTATTACTCGGTGAGCCGCTCCATTGCGGTTCACCGAGTCAGTCAGGAGCAGTCACATGGCAGTGCGCCAGATCAAGCAGCAGTCGCTGGTACAGAAAGCCGCGGACGAACTTGCGCGCCTCATCGGCGACGGCGAGTGGCCGGTCGGGACCAAAATCCCGAACGAGCAGGATCTGAGCACACTCCTCGGAGTCGGGCGTTCGACCGGCAGAGAGGCAGTTCGCGCACTGATTGCGTCGGGCCAGCTCTACTCGCATCAAGGGTCCGGCACCTACGTCATGTCCTCGACACCGGTCACAGAACTCGAGCGAGAACTCAAACGCTCGGACCGCCGCGAAGTCTACGAAGTACGCAGACTCCTGGAAGTGGAAGCGGGCCGCCTGGCTGCCATGCGCCGAACTTCGGCCGACGTCGATCTGTTACAGGCAGCACTCGAAGCCCGTGAAAATGCCTCGACACCAACAGAATTTGTCGACGCTGACATGGAACTACATCGCGCCGTGGTGAATGCTGCGCACAACAGCGTGCTGTCGATGGTGTTCGATTCATTCATCGAAACGCTCCGCAACTCGGCCCTGGACGTGATCACCGACGTCGCGGCGCGAGACCCCGAATCGATCGACGACGAAGCCGCTGCCCACCGAGATCTAGTGGAAGCCATCGTCGCGGGTGATGCCGACGCTGCCAGCGCGGCAACGCGCAGGAACATGGACGGGCTCGACTGACCCTCTCTATCGTTGTCAGGCATGACGTCCACATCGCTCCCTCCACGGGGTCTCCGGATCGGTCTGTCCGCCATCGCGTGGCTAAACCTGCTCTCTGCGCTCGTAGGAATGGCGGGCCTGACGATCGGCGGCGGGATGGGCCTGCCTCCTGAGTGGATCGAGGGAACCGTCTTCCCTTCATATTTCTGGCCCGGAATCCTCCTCGGCGTTGTCGTCGGAGGCATCCAGGCCGCCGCGCTCTTCGCTCAGCACAACAGGTTCCGTCTGACGTGGGGCCTGCACGCGGCCGCCGGCCTGACCATGATGATCTGGATCTTCGTCGAGATCGCCATCGTTCTCGCCTGGTCGCCGCTGCAGGGCATCTTCTTCACCACCGGACTAGTCCAGACGATCCTCGCCGTTCTCGCACTCGGCGCCTGGCCTCGCCCCTTCCTCCAACGAGTCGAGTAACGACGGAACCTGTTCTCGAACAACAGAATCACGACGGCCGGGCCCACCTCACCTTCTCGAAAACGTCC
>NZ_CAURKP010000271.1:0-5442 GCF_963525155.1 uncultured Rhodococcus sp. | reverse complement strand
ATGCTGCGTCGTCCCAGGGGGCCGCCGGACCGGCTTCGAGTGCAGTCGAGACCGACGCGGACGGCGCACCGTGCACCACGACGGCGATGCAGTGATCACGCACCACCGGCGAGGTCTGGGTGTACCGCTTCGCCAGTTCCTCGACCTGTGGGGCTATGGACGGATCCGCGGTGACGTCGAGTGTCTTGTTGCCCTCGACGCACGTACCGGCTGCCTGCTGTCCCTGATCGTCGATCCGGTTGCTGAGGGCCTTCCATCCGAAGAAGCCTGCCACGATCAAGACGATCAGCACGACGACGAGAATCGGCCCCTTACTGATACCTCTGGCGCCTGACCCGCCGCGATGTTCGCCCACGTACCTTGCCCTACCTTGGTCACTCGAAGAATGTCTGTTGAACGGACTGTGTCCTCGGCCAGTCTAGTGACGAATCTTCGGGGCCTACGCGAACAGCCTCGACACCGGGAGCGGTGCCGAGGCTGTTCGGGTTCAGCTTCGAGTTCGAAGAAGGTGAAATCAGGCGTTGGCAGCCTTGTACTCGCGGCGGCGGCGATGCAGGATCGGCTCCGTGTATCCGCTGGGCTGCTTCGCGCCTTCGAGGATGAGTTCCTTGGCAGCCTGGAACGCGATGTTGGAATCGAAATCAGGTGCCATGTTGCGGTACTCGGCGTCGCCCTCGTTCTGACGGTCGACAACCGGGGCCATGCGTTCGAGTGCACTGACAACGTCGCTCTCGCTGACGATGCCGTGACGCAGCCAGTTGGCGAGCAGCTGGCTCGAGATGCGCAGCGTGGCGCGATCCTCCATGAGCGCGACATCGTGGATGTCGGGAACCTTGGAGCAGCCGACGCCCGCGTCGATCCAACGGACCACGTAGCCGAGGATGGACTGGCAGTTGTTGTCGAGCTCTTCCTTCTTCTCCGCGTCCGTCCAGTCGGTGCTGGGAGCGAGCGGGATGGTCAGGATGTCGTCGACGCTCGCGCGAGGCTTGCCCTTCAGGCTGTCCTGAACTGCGAACACGTCGACGCGGTGGTAGTGCGTCGCGTGCAGCGTTGCGCCGGTCGGCGAAGGTACCCATGCGGTGTTGGCGCCGGCCTTGGGGTGACCGATCTTCTGCTCGAGCATGTCTGCCATCAACTCGGTCATGGCCCACATGCCCTTGCCGATCTGGGCCTTGCCCTGCAGACCGCAGGCCAGACCGGTGTCGACGTTCCAGTCCTCGTAGGCGCCGATCCACTTCTGCTTCTTCATCTCGCCCTTGCGCACCATCGCGCCGGCTTCCATGGAGGTGTGGATCTCGTCGCCGGTGCGGTCGAGGAAGCCGGTGTTGATGAACACCACGCGGTCGACGGCTTCCTTGATGCAGGCGGCGAGGTTGACCGTCGTACGACGCTCCTCGTCCATGATGCCGACCTTGAGCGTGTTCTCCGGAAGCCCGAGGACCTGCTCGACACGGCCGAACAGTTCGGTGGTGAAGGCAACTTCCTCGGGACCGTGCTGCTTGGGCTTGACGATGTAGATCGAGCCGGTGCGGCTGTTGTCGAGCGGTCCGTTGGCGTCACTGATCGAGAGGCCGTGCACTGCACAGGCACTGGTGATCAAGGCGTCGAGGATGCCCTCGGGGACCTCGTTGCCGTCGGCGTCGAGGATCGCAGGGTTGGTCATGAGGTGACCGACGTTGCGGACGAACAGGAGCGAACGACCGTGCAGGCTGAGTTCGCTGCCGTCGACTGCGGTGTACTTACGGTCGCCGTTGAGCGTGCGGGTGAAGGACTTGGCGCCCTTCTTGATCTCCTCGGACAAGTCACCGCGGTTGAGACCCAACCAGTTTCGGTAGCCGACAACCTTGTCGTCGGCGTCGACAGCGGCGACCGAGTCCTCGAAGTCCATGATCGTGGTGACGGCGGATTCGAGAACGACGTCCTTGACGCCGGCGGCGTCGGTGCTGCCGATCGGGGACGAGGCGTCGATCTGGATCTCGGCGTGCAATCCGTTGTTCAGCAGCAGGATGCTCGTCGGTGCGTCCTTCTCGCCGAGGTAGCCGACGAACTTCTCCGGCTGGGCGAGCGTGGTGACAGCACCGTCTGCCAACGTGATCTTCAGTTCACTGCCGTCGACAACGTACTTGGTTGAATCTGCATGCGATCCCGACGCGAGAGGTGCTGCCGCATCGAGGAATTCACGCGCCCAGGCGATGACCTTGTCGCCGCGGACCTTGTTGTAGCCGGAACCCTTCTCGGCGCCGTTCTCCTCGGAGATGGCGTTGGTGCCGTACAGCGCGTCGTACAACGAACCCCAGCGGGCGTTGGACGCGTTGAGTGCGAAGCGCGCGTTGAGGATCGGCACGACCAACTGCGGGCCGGCCGTCGAGGTGATCTCGGTGTCGACGTTCGCGGTGGTGACCGAGAATTCGGCAGGCGTCGGCAGGAGGTAGCCGATTTCCTGCAGGAACGCCTTGTATGCAGCGGCGTCGATGGGAGCGCCGGCGTGATCGCGATGCCACTGATCGATCTGAGCCTGCAGATCGTCACGCTTGGCAAGCAAGTCGCGGTTCTTCGGTGCGAGCTCGGTGATGACCTTGTCGGCGCCGGCCCAGAACGTTTCGGCGTCTACACCGGTGCCGGGAAGAGCCTCCTCGACCACGAAGTCGTAGAGAACCTTGGCAACCTGAAGACTGCCGACCTGAACGCGCTCAGTCATGAATAGCCTCACTTTTCCGAAAGCGGAGCATCACATATGGATGCCATGAACCAACATCAATGTTACCTGGGAGTATTCCCACCGCTGTCCGCGCCCTGAGCTGCGATAATCGGGCGCGAAGAGCTGAAACGATCAAGTGAAATTCGTTCTGTCTAGAGTTTGCGCGCGGAAATCTCGAAACCAGCCGCGCGCAGACGCTCGACCAGGACGTCGCCGAGCGCTGTCGCTGGAGTCAAAACGCCGGTGGCCGGGGGAAGAGCCTTGTGGTCCTTCGCCAACGACAACGCAGATTCGCCGAGCATTACCGCCGTCGCGCTGTATCCCGGGTCGCCCTTCGCCTTCACTCGTGAGGTGTATCGGGCGCCGGTCGTGGTCGTGGTGAACACGTCGAGCGTGAAGTGGCCCTTCTTCTGGGTGCTCTCGCTCGGACCTTCACCGGGAGCCGGCAATACCTTGTCGAGAAGGAAGCGCGTCGGGGGAAGGGCGAGTCCGGCGACCAGCGCACCGAGGCCGACCGCCACGCCGCCCGCAATCACCGGTGACACCACCGAAGAGCCGACACTCATCACCTCGCTGTACTTGAACTTCTTGCCGTACGCCCACTCTCGGAGCGCATTGCTGCGACGGACGACTCGTGTGTTGTACGACGCCATCACGAACGGCGCTTTCCACCCCTTCAGCGAAGGATCGATCTTCTTGCCGTCGACCACGCTCACGTCGCTCTGGCGTCCGAGTTCGGGCTCCCGATCACGATCGGGGCTCAGCGAGTACGGCGAGGCAGCAAGTTTCCGCAGGCGCGCATCGTCTTTCGACACGTCGATCTGGTTGCGAAGCGAATCGATGGTGCCACCGCTCACGCCGCCGCGCAGGGCCGTGACCACCAGGGTGGTGTCCGTGAGCTCGCCGGCGCCGTCGGCGGCGACCTTCTCGTGCAGGACGTGAACTCCGAGATCGGAAGGGATGGAATCGAATCCGCAGGAATGGACGATCTTGGCACCGGTCGAGACCGCCAGCTCATGGTTGTCGTCGATGCTCTCGCGGTGGAACAGCACCTCACCGGTGAGGTCGACGTAATGAGTTCCGGCGGAGGCGCATTCGTGAACGAGGGCGTGGCCGTACTTGGCATACGGGCCGACCGTGGTGGCGACGACCCGAGTTCGCTGCGCGAGCGCCTTCAATGCGGTGGCGTCGTCGGCGTCGGCAATGATCAGGGGGAGATCGGCCGCGGCGGTACCCAGATCGGCGCGAGTGGCTGCCAACTTCTCGAGGGAACGGCCACCGAGGCCGATCTTCGTGCCTTCGGGAGCATGTTTGACGAGGTAGTCGGCGAGTAGCTTACCGACGAAGCCGCTCGCTCCGTAGACGATGATGTCGAGTTCTCGGGCGGGCGAGGTTCCAGTCATGGAGCCAGCCTACAAACGAGCACCCGAAAGTGATGTGACCGAGGTCACTCGGCGGGGAGGGGTTCCTTGACGACGAGTATCGGAGCCTCCACTTCGAGCAGGAGACGCTGCAGCGGGCGTTCGAGGAGGAACTTGCCGATGGGGGACATCCGGCGTGTTCCGACGATCAGGAGATCGACACCCGCGTCGTGGACCAGGTCGACGAGCGCGGTAACCGGATCGCCGTCGTGCTCGGTGGTGCGCAGATCCCACTTCGTCTCCGAGAATCCACCGGCGTCGAGCGCTGACTGGATCTCGCCGCGAAGAGCGGCCCGATCGTCCTCGGTGTCTCCGAGGTTGACCGTGCCTCCGATGTTGACGTCGTCCAGGACGTGCAGAACCAGCAGTTCCTCGCTTCGACCCACGGATTCCCGTGCAGCGGCCACGATTGCGGCGCGGCCTTCCGGGCTGTCCTTGTGTACGACGGCGATCGTCATGGTTCCTCCGAGTCGGTGAGCAGGTTCGCAGTCCATTATCGCCTGCAATGCTGTGCTCTACCTGAAATGAGCTACTCGACACGGGGGTTTGGGGGTGACGAGATCGCCACATCGGGGCGGCTGGGTGCCGCCCATCACGAATGCGGCGTGCTGCCGATCACCACGGCGAGGGTTTGTAGTCCTTGAGGAAGCAGCCGTGCAGGTCGACGCCCAGTTCACCCTGAACGATGGGGTCGTAGACGCGGGCGGCACCGTCGACGAGGTCGAGTGGTGCGTGAAAACCTTCGTCGGCCAACCGCATCTTGGTGAAGTGTGGGCGTTCGTCGGTGATCCAGCCGGTGTCGACGGCGGTCATGAGGATGCCGTCGTCGAGCATTTCCTTGGAGCTGGTGCGGGTCAGCATGTTCAGTGCTGCCTTGGCCATGTTGGTGTGCGGGTGGCCAGGGCCCTTGTACGCGCGGCTGAACTGGCCTTCCATGGCGGAAACGTTCACGACGTACTTGCGTCGTGCAGCGGCCGCGGCCATCGACGGGCGCAAGCGCGAAACGAGGATGAAGGGCGCGACCGAGTTGCAGAGCTGGACCTCGAGAAGCTCGATCGGATCGACCTCTTCGACGGTCTGAACCCAGCTGTTGGTGTGCGCGAGGTCGGGCAGCAGCCCGCCCGCGTCGATGGCGATTCCCTGCTCGATTCGATCGGGTGACGCCGACTTGGCGACGAGGGCGAGTGAACTGACCGCGTCGGCGGACAGATTTCCGGAGGTGATGCTTGCGACGTCCGACAGCGATCCGGCCAGAGCCGCGGGGTGAGCGTCGCTCGTCTTGCCGAAGGTCAGGACATCAGGCAGTTCACCGGCGGGCAGCGC
>NZ_CAURKP010000270.1:0-5485 GCF_963525155.1 uncultured Rhodococcus sp. | reverse complement strand
CTGTGTGACCGGGAACCACGCGCTGTAGCCCAAGTGCTCACCGACAGCCGTCTCGACTTCGACGATTCCGTTGAAAATGCGCATAGTTCTCTCCTGAAAGGTGTTGAACAGCAAAGAAAAGTGAGGCGTTAATGTGCGCCGCGGCGCAGCGTCAATGTGCGCCGCGGCGCAGCGTGACCCGATACGTGTACTGCTCCGGCAAGAAATAGCTCACCGACAACTCGTTGGCAACGCCCTGCGCGTTGGAGTACAAACGGTCCACCCGCAACATGGCGTGGCCGATTTCGCAATCAACGTCCCTGGCAACGTCCGCCGTGGCCGGGGACACCGTGATCGATTGTGCTGCTTCGACAATCGGACTGTCGATCAGCGGTTCCAGCAAGCCGATCACCGTATTGGCGCTCACCGCACCGGCCGCCATGGCGGGCAGGTCGACGATCTGCCGCGCGATCGCCTCCGGCAGATGCGCCGTCGTCTGCACGAACGGAACTCCCTCGTGTATCCGCCGGAAGACCACGGTGTACACGACGTCGGTGTCGAGCCGAAGCCGACTGGCCGCCTCGATGTCCACGCGCCGTTGCAGCGGTGACACAACTTCCATCGTCGTGTCCCGCGAAAGGTTCATGAGATCTTCGATGGATCCGAGATGACGGAGATAGCGGCCGCTGTTCTCGGTCACGAACGTTCCGCGCCCGGGTACTCGGTACACGATGCCCTCGGCAACCAGATCGTGAAAGGCTCGGCGGACCGTCTGCCGACTCACGCCGTGATGCTGCGCCAGTTCGGATTCGGTGGGCAGTTGAATGCCGTCGCGGTAGGTACCGGCAGAGATCTGCTGACGAAGCTCACGAGAGAGGCGTTGGTACGCCGGCTCCGTCTCTCTTTCCTTACCGCTCATAGCGACATGATCCTACTTGCTCACCGGTCCGTCACAGACCGCCGCGGGCAACCAGCTGCGAAACGATCACGTTGCGCTGAATTTCGTTGGTTCCCTCCCCGACGATCATCAGTGGTGCATCACGGAAATACCGCTCGACGTCGTACTCCGTCGAGTAGCCGTAACCGCCGTGGATGCGGATGGCGGACAAAGCGATTTCCATCGCCACCTCGGAGGCGTACAGCTTGGCCATGCCCGCCTCCATGTCGCACCGCTCCCCACTGTCGTACATCTGCGCCGCGTGCCACGTCAGCTGCCGTGCGGCCGTCAGCTTCGTTGCCATGTCGGCGAGGTAATTGCCGATCGACTGGTGCTTCCAGATCGGCTGGCCGAAGCTCTCGCGCTGCTGCGCGTACGCAAGTGAATCTTCGAGTGCGGCCGTGGCGACGCCCAGTGCGCGGCAAGCCACCTGGATACGGCCGGTCTCGAGTCCCTTCATCATCTGCCCGAAGCCCTTTCCGGGAGTACCGCCCAGAATGGCCGACTCGGAGATGCGGTAATTGTCGAAGGACAGTTCACAACTCTCGACGCCCTTGTATCCGAGCTTCGGGAGGTCGCGGGAGACGGTCAGCCCTTCGCCGTGCTCGACGAGAACGATCGAGATGCCCGCATGACGAGGGCTTGCGCTTGGATCGGTCTTGCACAGCAAGGCGATCACGCCGGATCGGCGGGCATTGGTGATCCATGTCTTGGCGCCGTTGACGACCAGATCTGTGCCGTCGCTCTTGGCGTTGGTTGTCATGGCCTGCAGATCGGAACCTCCGCCGGGCTCGGTGAGGGCCATCGTTGCCCGGATCTCGCCGGTTGCCATTCGCGGCAGGTACTTCACCTTCTGTTCTTCGGTACCGAACAGCGAGATGAGCTTGGCGACCACAGTGTGCCCGCCCATCGCTCCCGCCAGGGACATCCATCCGCGCGACAGTTCTTGCGTCACCTGCGCATAACAGGGCATGGACACCGGCGATCCGCCGTACTCCTCGGGAATCGCGAGCCCGTAGATCCCGATCTGCTTCATCTGATCGATCCACTTCTCGGGATACTCGTTCGCGTGCTCCACCTCCTGGACCGTGGGCTTGACCTCTCGGTCGACGAACCGGCGCACGGTTTCGATCAGGAATGTCTCTTCGTCGTTGAGCTTGAGCATGAATCCGCCTCGACTTGAAATAAGTTTGTACGGCCATATTTCGATATTGTTCGCGCAATGTCAATACCGCGCCTTGACATCGATACGCAGCAACTGCCAGCATCGAGGCAGTTCGGTGCACATCAACGCCGTTCACGGCAGCTCATCCACTTCACAACTGGCCGTACATTTGATTTCCAGATCGAGGTAATCGACACACTATGGACGAGAACCACTACCGCGCCACCAGACGTCGCGCGTCCCTGGTCGCGCCGGGTTCAGACGAGCGCAAGGCACGCAAAGCACTCTTCTCGAACGCAGACGAGGTGATTCTCGACCTCGAAGATGCCGTCACTTCGGCGAACAAGGACCTGGCGCGAACCCTCGTGAGCACCTTGGTGCACGAGTTCGGTAGGGCGCGCACCATCTCGGTCCGAATCAACGGCCTGACCACACCTTGGGCCCGCGACGACCTGATCGCCTGCGGCGCCCTCGGAGAATCGCTGACGAGCGTGATCGTCCCGAAGGTCGAGTCCGCCGACGAACTACTCGAGGCCGAGCACATCCTCTTCACTGCCGGTGGGCACCACACCACCCTGCAAGCCCTGATCGAAACTCCGCTCGGCGTCCAGAATGCCGACTCCATCGCCCGCGCGACTCCTCGTCTCGAAGCCGCGATCATCGGATACGCCGATCTCGGTGCAGCGCTCGGCCGTTCACGCTCGGCACTGCCTGAACACTGGCTTGCCGTCCAGGACAGAATCCTGATCGCCTGCCGCGCAGCCGGCGTCGCAGCCATCGACGGGCCCTTTCTCGGCATCACCGACGACGACGCTTTCCGCCGCGCCGCGCACTGGACCAGCGCTCTCGGGTTCGACGGCAAATGGGTCATCCACCCGGCGCAGATCGACTCGGCCACTACCGCATTCACTCCTTCGGACCACGCCGTCATTGACGCCCGACGGGTACTGACCGCACTCGAAGAAGCCGAAACCCTGGGTTCGGGTGCCGCCCAACTCGACGGCCAGATGCTCGACGAAGCTGTGGCCGTGGCAGCGCGTCGTACGCTTGCCCGAGCCGAAGGAGTCACCGTATGAGCGAGCACTACGTGGGAGGACCGTACTTCGACGAACTCACCCACGGTCAGATCTTCGACGAAGCCCCCGCGGTGACGTTGACCAGTGGACTCGCCGCCTCCCATCAGTCGATCCTCGGTGACCGCATGCGGCTCCCCCTCGACGCACACTTGTCGTCGAGCGTCACGGGTTCCGGTGCACCAGTGGCAAATCCAGGACTGGTCACCGACATCGCCATCGGCCAGTCAACCGTGGTCACACACCACGTCAAGGCGAACCTCTTCTACCGTGGACTGCGATTCCACCGTTTCCCGGTACTCGGCGACACTCTGTACACGCGCACCGAGGTTGTCGGTCTACGCGAGAACTCGGCCAAGCCGGGACGCGGCGCCACCGGACTTGCCGCGCTACGGATGACGTCTGCTGATCAGAACGGCAACACGGTCCTCGACTTCTACCGCTGCGCCATGCTCCCCCTGAGCCCCGACCCGATCGAGACGAGAACTCGCCACGCCGACGACCTCGGGGCGATCGGTCCGTCCGAACCGGCTCCGTACGTATCACCTGACGGTTGGGACCTCGACACGTATCGAGAGCGGGTACCCGGCAGGCACTTCGAGTCGGATTTGGTGGGCTCGGTATTCCGTAGCAGCGGCGACGTCGTCACCAGTGCACCCGAACTTGCCCGGCTGAGCTTGAACGTCGCAGCGACGCACCACGACGATCGCGTCGGCGCCCACGGTCGCCTCGTCTACGGCGGCCACACCATCGGAATTGCACTCGCCCAGGCGACTCGCGCTCTGCCCAACGTGGTGACGGTTCTCGGATGGCACTCGTGCGATCACACCGGACCCGTTCACGAGGGCGATACCCTCACGAGCGAACTGCACGTCGAAAACTCGTCGCCCCTCGAACACGGAACCGCAGTGCAACTGCGTTCGCTCGTGTTCTCCCACAATGCTTCTGCAACACAAACTCCGGTTCTCGACTGGCGTTTCACCGTGTTGATGGCATGAGCACACACTCTTCTATCACGGAGGACCACACATGACTCAGAGCCCAGGCCCGCTGTCCGGGCTTCGCATCGTCGAGGTCTCGAGCTTTGTCGCCGCGCCGCTGTGCGGACTGACGCTCTCCCAACTCGGCGCCGAGGTGATCCGGATCGACCCGATCGGAGGTGCCTCCGATTACAATCGCTGGCCCGTCACAGACAAGGGCGAGAGCATCTACTGGACCGGACTCAACAAAGGCAAACGGTCACTGTCAGTGGACATGCGCGCCGAACGCGGCCAAGAACTGATACGCCAACTGGTCACGGCGCCGGGACCTGGCGGCGGAATCCTGGTCACCAACGCCGGCGGCCGTAAGTGGATGAGCCACGACTCCCTGGCCCAGTTGCGTAGCGACGTCATCACCCTCGAGATCCTCGGACGCCGCGACGGCAGCCCCGGAGTCGACTACACGGTCAACGCCGCCTTGGGATTTCCACAGATCACCGGCCCCGCCGACTACGCCGGAGTTGTCAACCACGCACTGCCCGCCTGGGACGTCGCATGCGGGCTCTACGCCGCCCTGTCGATCACTGCCGCAGTGCGCCAACGTGACTCGACCGGACATGGATCTCGGATCACGCTCCCACTCGAAGACGTCGCATTGGCCACCGCGGGAACCCTCGGTTACCTCACCGAAGTACAAGTGAACGGTCGCAGTCGCGAGTCCGGCGGAAACGCCGTCTACGGCACGTACGGAATCGATTTCGTCTCCAGCGACAACGACCGGTTCATGATCGTTGCACTCACTACCCGCCATTTCCGCGACCTTGCGTCGGTCACCGGCACCACGGCGGCTGTCGACGCTGTCGAAGCTGCACTCGGAGCCGACTTCTCCACCGAAGCGGATCGCTACCGTCATCGAGAGGTACTCACTGCTCTGTTCTCACATTGGTTCCGGGAACACAGCGGCGCCGAGATCGCTGCAGCGCTGGACACATCGTCGGTTCTGTTCGAGAGGTACCGCAGTTTCGAGGAAGTGGTGAAATCTGGCGAACTGGAGAACAACCCGATGTTCTCCGCACTCGATCAACCTCGAATCGGAAGCTACCTGGCTGCCGCCAATCCTGCCTCGTTCGACGGCGCACACCTGGGTACCGGACCCGCCTCCGAGGTCGGCGGCGATTCGATCGCGGTGCTCGCCGACATCCTCGGAACCAACGCCGATCACGCCTCGACGCTGATCGCGGACGGCGTGGTCGGGGTTCCGGCGAACTGACCTACCCGGAAGATGTTTTCGGGCCCGGGCAACAATTTACGAGGCCGAAAAACATTAGAGAGTGGCGGAGAGACACAAATA
>NZ_CAURKP010000269.1:0-5487 GCF_963525155.1 uncultured Rhodococcus sp. | reverse complement strand
GCGCATGGCAGATCGGGCGTCGGCGGAACAGCTAGGACTCGGTGGCCGGGACCTTGCTGTCTGCGCGCTTGCCGTAGCGAGCCTCGAAGCGAGCGACGCGTCCACCGGTGTCGAGAATCTTCTGCTTGCCCGTGTAGAACGGGTGGCACTGCGAGCAAACCTCGACGTTGATGCGTCCGGACTCCTTGGTGCTGTGGGTCTCGAACGTGTTACCGCAACCGCAGACGACGGTGGTCGCTACGTAGGTTGGGTGGATTCCTGCCTTCATGGTGTCCCTTTCAATGGTCGCCGGGTCGACGTCGCCAATCGACATCGTGAACCGGAACCGGACTCGGCCGTTCAGTATGCCAGATGCGGTACCTCACCGGATAATCCGCGTCTCGCACGCCTCGGGGTGGCTGTACGAAGTTGTCAACGCACTGCCCCTCGGTTTTGTTCCGCCCACGCAAAAGGCCCACAACCAGCTGGTTGTGGGCCTTTGACGTCGAGTCGATCAGTCGTCGATCGCACCCGGTGCGGTCTTGGAGACCTGCATCAGGAACTCGAGGTTGTTCTTGCTCTTCTTCAGTCGATCGATCAGCAGATCGATGGCCTGATGCGAGTCCAGACCGGACAGGACGCGGCGGAGCTTGTGCAGCACCGCAGCTTCGTCCGGGCTCAGGAGCAACTCGTCCTTACGCGTGCTGGACGGGTTGACGTCCACGGCCGGGAACACGCGGCGTTCGGCGATCTTGCGATCGAGCTTGAGCTCGGCGTTGCCGGTGCCCTTGAACTCTTCGAAGATCACGGTGTCGCCGGTGGATCCGGTCTCGACCATTGCGGTAGCGATGATGGTGAGCGATCCACCGTTCTCGATGTTGCGGGCAGCACCGAGGAAACGCTTCGGCGGGTAGAGCGCCGTCGAGTCGACACCACCGGAGAGGATGCGTCCCGACGCCGGCGAGGAGTTGTTGTACGCACGACCCAGACGCGTGATGGAGTCGAGCAGTACGACGACGTCCTTACCCATCTCGACCAGGCGCTTCGCACGCTCGATTGCCAGCTCGGCAACTGCGGTGTGATCTCCCGGCGGGCGGTCGAAGGTGGAGGAAATGACCTCACCCTTCACGCTGCGCTGCATGTCGGTCACTTCCTCGGGGCGCTCGTCCACGAGGATGACCATCAGGTAGCACTCAGGATTGTTGGTGGCGACGGCATTCGCGATCGCCTGCAACACGCTGGTCTTACCGGCCTTGGGCGGGCTCACGATGAGGGCGCGTTGGCCCTTACCGATGGGCATCACCAGGTCGATGACACGCGTGGTGAGAATGTGCTGCTCGGTCTCGAGGCGCAGTCGCTGGTTCGGGTACAGCGGCGTGAGCTTGTTGAACTCGGGGCGCTTCTTCGCGGCCTCGACGTCGCCGCCGTTGACCGTGTCGATGCGGACCAGCGGGTTGAACTTCTGACGCTGGCTGCCCTGCTCACCGTCACGCGAGACGCGGACGGCACCGGTGATGGCGTCGCCACGGCGAAGGCCGTTCTTGCGGATCAGGTTCATGGAGACGTAGACGTCGTTGGGACCGGCGAGGTACCCGGACGTACGCACGAAGGCGTAATTGTCGAGGACGTCGAGGATGCCGGCGACCGGCTGAAGGACGTCGTCCTCGCGGATTTCGGTCTCACGCGAATCGTTGGGTGCGCCACCCTCACCGCGATCGCGACCACGGCCACGGCGCTCGCGGAAACGGCGTCCGCGGCGTCCGCGTCCACCCTCTTCGTCGTCGTCCGGTCCGTTGTTGCGGTTGTCCGTACGCGGACCGGCGTTGTTCTGGCCGGCGTTGTTCTGATTGCCGCGGTCCTGGCGATCCTGGTTGCCCCGGTTGCCCTGGTTCTCGCGCTGGCCTTGGTTGTCCCGCTGGCCCTGGTTGTCGCGCTGGCCCTGATTGTCGCGGTTGCGCTCGCGGCGGGGACGCTCGTTGCCCTGCTCGGCGGGAGCCTGATCAGCGTCGGACTTGCCCTCGGTGCGCGCAGGACGCTCGGCCGGAGCCTCGGCCTTGGCGGTCTCGGCGACCTTCGAAGTATCGGCGGCCTTCGCGGTGTCCGCGTCGGACTTCGCCGAAGGAGCTTCCTGCTCGATGCTCAGTTCACCCTGGTCGGGTGAACCTGCACGACGAGCGGCGCCGCGACGCTGACGTCCGCGACGGGGTGCGCTCTGATCGGAATCCTCAGCGGATTCGGTACGCGCAGGCGCGGCCTCGGCAGGAGCCGATTCGGCTGCCGGAGCTGTTTCGGCTGCGGGGGTTTCGGTGCGTGCGGCGCGAGTGCTCTTGGCACGAGTGCGCGCAACGGGTGCGTCGTCGAGAGTGAGTTCACTCTGTGCGGGTGCAGCCTTTGCGCTGCCGCCCTGGCGCTCCTTGATGGCTGCGATCAGGTCACCCTTGCGCATGCCGGAAGTGCCTTTGATGCCCAGTTCACCCGCAAGAGTGCGGAGTTCGGTGAGCACCATGCCGGAGAGTCCGGCACCACGGCGCGTTTCGGCACGCTTCGTGGAGGTCGCCACCGCACCGTTCGATGCTGAAGATGACGCCTGAGAATTGTCGCCTGATTCCGACCCGGCGGGTGCAGAAGTGGCGATGAGGTCCGTATCGGTCACGGAGGTCCTTTCCTTCCCTCACTCGCACTGCGCAAAGTCGAGGGTTCGTCCCGCAGTTCGATTGAATACCGAACTCGGTGGTGCCGTACGTGGTTGCTGTCCAGAACTGCCGGCTTGTCCGCCGTCACATGATTGTCGGAAACTCTCGCCTCAAACTTTTCATGCGCTCGCAAACCTGCCCAACGCGCCTTCGTCGACGATTCACTCCCCCGTGTGTTGAACCCCAGAGTGATGGAACCTCTGAGTGTTCGATCCGCGGAGGATTCAAACCCTCGGAGAAGGTACAAGCGTGAGGATCATGCCTGCGAGAATCATGCCAAGGACTGTGGACCCCGATTGGGAAGGAGTTTTGCCCCCTGGTGATGCACCGGCGACTGACGCGCACGATGTACGGACATAGCCCAGGATAGCGCCCAAACCTGAGTCCGGCAAGAATTTGGACGACTGGGTGTGTCAGTTCACTACCGATCGGTAGTGGGCGATCACCTGGACCAAGGCAGGGATCAGACCGTCGTCGTGGATACTTCGACGCCGTCGGCGATGTCCAATTCGAGCACACGTAGTCCGTCTGCCCGCGCCGCTTCCGCGAGTTCGACGGGGAAAGGTTCTGTGCTGAGCGCCAACACGGTGGGGCCGGCTCCCGAAACGGTCGCAGCGATACCCGCCTCGCGCAGGATCCCGATCCATCGCGTCGTGAGCGGAAGCGCGGGTGCGCGCTGTGCCTGATGCAGGCGATCTTCGGTGGCCGCCATCAACAGATCGGGCCGAGCAGTGAGCGCAACGACGGCGAGCGCGCTGCGGCTCGCGTTGAACGAGGCATCCTGGTGCGGAACCAATTCGGGCAGGAGCCCGCGAGTGTGTGCGGTGGACGACCGCTCCTCGGGAACCAGTGCCACAGCACGGATGTCGGGATGGACGTCGAGTTTGGCCGCGGAGTAGATCGGCTCGTCGCCTTCGACGGCCGGTGGGCAACTCCACGAGACGACTGCGCCACCGAGAACACTGGCAGACGCGTTGTCCGGGTGACCTTCGAACTCGGACGAGAGTTGAACCAACTGCTCTTCCGTCAAGCCGATCTCGGCATCGAGCGCGCGCGCCAGACCGTTGGCTGCTGCCAATCCGCCGACAGCCGCGGAAGCCGAGGATCCCAACCCGCGCGAATGCGGAATCGCGTTGCGGCACAACACGTCCAGGCCACTGGCCCACACTCCGGCCGCTTCGAGACCACGCTCGATGGCGCGGACCACGAGATGCGAAGGACCCCAGGGCACGTCGGCAGCGCCTTCACCTTCGACGCGAATCTGAAGGCCTGAATCCGTTGTGGTGACCACGATTTCGTCGTACAACCCCAACGCCAGACCGAGGGTGTCGAACCCCGGCCCCAAGTTCGCACTCGAGGCCGGGACGCGAGCAGTCACCGAAAGGCCGATAGGCAGGGTTATAGTCATGTCAGACACCGGATTCCGCGGAGTGGTCGATGAATCCACGGACACTATGCAAGCTCGAGGGCAGCCGCGACGGCAACGGGATCGACACCGATCGGCTCGACGTTCGGCATACCCTTCAAAGCCGTGTCAGGATCCTTGAGACCGTTGCCGGTCACCGTGCACACGACGGTCAGGCCCGGCTCGAGCCAGCCCTCTGCACGTGCGGCGAGCAGGCCGGCGACGCTGGCTGCCGACGCCGGTTCGACGAAGACGCCCTCGGTGGCGGCGATCAGACGGTAAGCCTCGAGGATCTTCTCGTCGGTGGCGGCACGGAATGCACCGTTCGACTCTTCCTTCGCGGCGACAGCGCCGTTCCAGGAAGCGGGAGAACCGATTCGGATTGCGGTGGCGATGGTTTCGGGATCTTTGACGGGAGCACCGTTGACCAGCGGAGCCGCTCCGGCTGCCTGGACGCCGAGCATGCGGGGCTTGACCGTGGTCAGACCGTCCGCGTAGTACTCGGAGTATCCGCGCCAGTACGCGGTGATGTTACCGGCGTTTCCGACCGGGAGTGCGTGCACGTCGGGAGCCTTGCCGAGGACGTCCATGATCTCGAATGCCGCGGTCTTCTGGCCTTCGATGCGCACCGGGTTGACCGAGTTGACGAGACCGATGGTGGGGAACTCGGCCGTGGTCTTTCGTGCCAGCTCGAGGCAGTCGTCGAAGTTGCCCTGGACCTGAATGATCTTGGCGCCGTGCATGACTGCCTGCGCAAGCTTGCCCATGGCGATCTTGCCCTGCGGGATGAGCACGGCGCAGGTCATGCCGGCCTTGGCTGCATACGCAGCGGCCGAGGCGGAGGTGTTGCCGGTGGACGCGCACAGAACTGCGCGCTGGCCACGGGCCAAGGCGTCGGTGACGGCCATCGTCATGCCGCGGTCCTTGAAGGAACCGGTGGGGTTGAGACCCTCGACCTTGAGGTAGACGTCGCAGCCGGTGATCTCGGAGAGGTGGCCGGCCGGCAGGAGCGGGGTGCCGCCTTCGCGCAGGGTGACGGTCTTCCAGTTGTCACCGATCGCGAGACGGTCCCGGTATGCCTCGATGAGACCCGGCCATGCCTTGTGGACGGGGTTGACGATGCCGGTCATTGTTCAGTGCCTTCCAGTCGCAGCACGCTGGTCACAGCGGTGACGAATTCGAGTTCGTTGAGGGCCGCCACGGTCTCGGAGAGAGCCGCGTCGGTTGCTACATGAGTGACGACCACCAGACGCGCGCCGGCGCCGGCGCCCTCCTGGCGGACGACGGAGATGCTCACGCCGTGCTTGGCGAACTCGGCGGCGACTGCGGAAAGCACACCATCCGTGTCCGCGACCCCCATGTTCACGTAGTAGCGCGTGAGGATGTCGCCCATCGGGGCGACCTTGAGCT
>NZ_CAURKP010000268.1:0-5494 GCF_963525155.1 uncultured Rhodococcus sp. | reverse complement strand
CCGTCACGTGCCTCTCGCCCGGCTCTGCACACGCAGAACCGGGCGAGAGTCTTTCGACGGCTGGCGGCAGCCCGCTGAGCAATGCCGAGGTCGATAGGATTGCCGAACTCAGCGACGTCACGACACTGACCGGCGGCGGGCTACCTCGGCTCGAGACCGCTGTCGAACGTCATCGTGAGATCACGTCGATCCTCGTCTCCCACCACGATTGGCGAGGCCTGTTCTCCGTCGGCCTCGACGCTGTCGAACACGAGGCGGTGATGCCGCTGCAGCGAGACCCCACGGCCTTCGACGATGACGAGTGGGCCCATTCGGTCAGCTACGAATTGCTGCGAAGGTACCTGGTGAACGTCCATGCCGAGTTCACCGGCACTCCCACAGATCCGGCGTGGAACAACTACTTCACCCTGACGCGTCAGTGCGACGCCAGTCCGGCACGAGTCGCCATGGCCGGCTACAACGCGCATCTCACCGTCGACCTCGCTCACGCCGTCGCAACTTCCGGAACCACAGCAGAGGATGTCCCCGATTTCTACAAGATCGTCGATTCCATTGCCGTCAAGGGTGGTTCGATCGTGACGCTCACCAAGGCCGAGTACGACGCCGATCTCGGGCCCCTCTGGCGCTTCTACTTCGTCGGCGAAGGACTCGACCGATTGGCCGGAAACTCGCAGCCCTCGGAACTGCTGCTCCGCGCCGCCGACAGCGGATACAACACCATCACGCTGGCCAACGGGTTCGCCCTCCAGAATCCGCAGACACGTCCCGGCGCAGAACAGGAGATCGACGCGCTCTGGCGGACTACAGATTCCGCTCTCGACGTACTCTCGCGACTCGGTGGTCTCTGACATCTCACCCTCCGCTGCCTGAAACGGACACACCTGAGACAATGACCCCATGACGGGGCACTCGGCAGGGCAAGGCATGCAGAGTCCCGCCATGCGCCGGGTACGAGACCTGTTGCGCGGACCCGCAATTGTCTGCAGCGAACAGGCCACCATCCGCGAGGCCGCGAAGTTGATGACCGACGCGGGCCGCCGCGCTGTCGTGATCCCGACGGCTACAACCGGTTTCGGAATCTTCACCGAAGGTGACCTACGTGCTCGCGTGGTAGTCGGTGGTATCGACAGCAGTCAGCCGGTATCAACGGTGATGACGCCGTCAGCAGTGACAGTCGATCCGGATCGATTGGGCGCCGACGCCGTGACCGACATGCTCGAGTACGGATTGCGCCATCTCCCGGTCGTGACCGAGGCAGGCGCACTGATGGGTGTGCTCGAACTCAGCGACCTCCTGACTTCGGCCACCAATCAGGGTTTCGAACTGCGCGCAGCGCTCGCCACAGCACAGGACGACGCCCACCTCGTCGAAACAGCCCGCGCGGTCCCTGTTCTGGTGACGGAATTGGTGGCGTCACGGGTCTCTCCGCTCGACATCGGCGCGACGCTGGCCGTGCTGATCGACGTGACGGTCAGGCGAGCCATCGAATTGGTGGTGGGCGGAGATGAGCGACCGGATTTCGCGTGGCTGTCGCTCGGCAGCGTCGCCAGACGTGAAGCGCTCCCCTCTTCGGATATCGACAGTGCGCTGGTGTGGGGCGGCGAATCTCATCACGAGGGAGCCGACGCCGCGAAGACGATCCACGACATCCTCGATCTCTGCGGGTTCCCTCGCGACACCAAGAACGCCGTCGCGACCCAGGCCAGGTTTGCTCGGACACTCCCACAATGGCGCACTGCACTGCGGAAATGGGTGTCCAACCCGTATCAGGACCAAGCCCTGGTCATGTTGTCGATGCTGGCGGATGCCCGCGTCGTCGCGGGCGATCCGGCGTTGGATCCTCGCCCTGCGGCGTTGGATCAACTGCGACTGCATCCGGCCGTCATGCGACTGCTCCTTCGCGAAGCGGTCGGCGACAAGGCAAAGCTCCATTCGTTCAAGGACGTGATGACGCGTCGGACCGGAACCGTCGACCTCAAAGCCAGCGCCGTCCAACCGATCGTGAACATCGCTCGTTGGGCGGGGATTTCCGTGGGCGCCCGCACGAGTTCGACACTCGAACGCCTCAAGGCTGCAGCGGGAAGCGGTTTCCTACTCGACGACGACGCCCAGGTACTGATCGAATCTTTCGAGGTGTTGCAGCAGATTCGTGTCCGCCACCAGACCGATCAGTTCGCGGCAGGTCGGCCACCGACCGACGAAGTCGTGATCTCCGAACTCACTCCGCTCTCGCGGAGCTTGCTGAGCAATGCAGTGCGCGAGGTCGCAGGTGTGCAACGACGACTCGAATATGCCGCGTCCGCGTCGGCGCTACCCGACATCGATCCGTGAATCGCACTGCGCTCGAACAGGTTCTGGCGGCGGAGCGCCTCGAAGGCTGGGATCCGAGCGATGAACAGATCGCGGAACTCGAGGCCGTGATGATCGGGATGCTCTCTCGGCGTGAGTATTTCGAGCAGGAATTGGCGCGAGCCGTCGGCCTCTCGTCTGCGATTCCCCCGCGGATCCGCTGGCGACGATCAGCGCCGTACGTCTATCGCGGTACATCGGTTCTCGAGAACAATTTCGACGTGCGAGATCCCGCCGCACTGCAATCACTCGAGTTCGCGGCGACCGCGCTTCGTCTGGGTGAGGCGCATCTCGGCAGCGATCTCGTACCGCACACGCGAGACACAGCCGAACTTCTCCTACTTCACCAGCACGTTTTCCAAGATCTGTACCAGTGGGCCGGCCATATCAGAACCGTCGACATCAGGAAAGGTGCGGCAACGTTTGCTCCGGTCTCGGCGATTCGGAACTACCTGTCCGAGGTGGAAGAGATCATCGCCGCCGTCGATTGGGTAGCGCTCGATCACGGCGCTGCGTCGTTCGCGCTCGCATCGGTGTACTCGACGCTCAATCATGCCCACCCGTTTCGGGAAGGAAACGGGCGAACCGGAACCCTCTTCCTGCACCGACTCGCCGCGGACACCCGGTATCAGCTCGACTTGTCGCGGGTGAGCAGAACCGAGTGGGTATCCGCGTCGAGGGATTCTGCGCCTTTCCGGCCCACCGGCACCCCGTCACCTCGCCCGTTCATCGATCTGTTCAATCGCGCGCTGACTCGCTGACGCAGACATCTGCAACCGTTCCAGGCGGACTGAACACCGTAACTGCTGAGTGAGCACCGCTTCCGACACTCTGGAAGCGGTGCTCACTCTAAGACGACTGTGCTCACTCGACCATCAACCGGGCAGCGCGAACTCTCCTGCGTCGGACCAACGCTGACGCTCGGCCCCGAACGCGACGGACTGCATCGCGCGGAACTCCTCGATCGAGCGCGAGTTCGACGCGAGGAACTCCTGATGCTCGGCCAGCGAGAAGCTGCCGTCCTCGATCTCGACGCCCCCGCCGCGGCCGGCGGCGGTGTCCGCGCGCAGATCCATCAACTCTTCCGGCTCGACGGGGTACCAGGAGATCCGGTCGAAGAATCGCAGCAACCACGGAGTGCCCTCCTCGAACGGCCCGGACTTCGCGGGGTGGCGGTGATTCCACACCTGCGTCGTACGTCCGACGAACTGGTACCCGCCCGGGCCTTCCATGCCGTAGATGCAGAGGTACGCCCCGCCGATCCCGACGGCGTTTTCGGGGGTCCAGGTGCGGGCGGGGTTGTACTTGGTCGTGACAAGGCGATGACGTGGGTCGAGCGGCGTCGCGACCGGCGCTCCGAGGTAAACGTCACCGAGTCCGAGCACCATGTATTCGGCGCCGAAGACGGTGTCGAACACGTCGTTCACGGATTCGAGACCGTTCATCCGGCGGATGAACTCGATGTTCCACGGGCACCACGGCGCGTCGGCGCGAACCCCGTGCATGTACCGCTGGATCGCTTCGCGCGTTGCCGGGTCGTCCCACGACAGTGGCATCCGCACAGTGCGACTGGGCACAACGAGTTCGTTGGCCGCCGGCAAGGTGTCCTCCGCCTCGGCGAGCATTCCCATCAGTTTGCCGACGGGCAGCACGTCCGGGTCGACGCGGACCTGCAGGCTGCGGATTCCCGGGGTGAGATCGAGTAGTCCGGCCGGCTTCTCGGCTTCGAGTCGCTGATGCAGTGCATGAGCACGCGCACGTAACGCCAGGTCGAGATTCATGTCGCCGTATTCGACCAACACGTTGTCGTCGCCTGAGCGCCGGTACGTGACCGCGGTGTCGCCGTCACGACGGGCTATGACGCCGTCGTCGCCGTCACCACCGGAGGAATGAACAACCGAACTGGAGGCTCGACGCGATACTCCGAGGTCACGCCGGGAGGCTGCCCGTTCGGCGCGGACCGGCACGAAGCGAATCTTGTTCCCGGGAGCCAACTGTCCGAGCTTCCAGCGATCAGCGGACACCACTGTGATCGGGCAGACGAAGCCGCCGAGGCTCGGTCCGTCTGGTCCGAGGAGGATGGGCGTGTCGCCGGTGAAGTCGAGTGCACCGATCGAATACGCGTTGTCGTGGATGTTCGAAGGGTGAAGTCCCGCTTCGCCGCCGGTGGTTCTGGCCCAGTCTGGTTTCGGACCTATCAACCGGACACCGGTGCGGTCGGAGTTGAAGTGGACCTCGTACTCGGTCGCGTACAGCGTGTCGATGTCGGAGCGGGTGAAGAACTCCGGCGCCCCGTGCGGGCCCTCGGTCACCGCAAGTTCCCAGCCCGTGTGTATCGCCGGAACATGCTCGGCGGGAACAGCTCCCGCGACCCCGGTCGCCTGTCCGAGTTTGAGAACGTCTCCTGCCCGCAGAGTCCTACCTTCGTGTCCCCCGAACCTGCCCAGGGTGAAGGTCGACGCACTGCCGAGATAATCGTCGGTCTCGATTCCGCCCTGTACGAGTACGTAGATGCGCAGTCCCGGGCCGCTGACCGTTCCGACGTCGAGCACCGATCCAGCGGGGACGAGAACGGGACGCCACTGACCGTGTACGACGGCGTCGACGGTCACCGACACCGGGGCACCTGTGATGCAGACCGTGGTGTCTTCGTCGAACGTCATGGCAGGTCCGGCCATCGCGCATTCGATGCCGGGGGCGCCTTCGGGGTTTCCGAGTGCGGTGTTTCCCAACCGAAACGACAGGTCGTCCATCGGGCCCGATGGTGGGACTCCGATCTGCCAGTATCCGACGCGTCCTGGATAGTCCTGAACCGTCGTCAGCATTCCGGGACGCACGATGGTCAGTTTTGCGTTCATTCGTCTGCTCCCGGCCGTGTGACGATCATGCGGACGGCCGTGGGATCGAAGCCGTTGCACGGGTTGTTGATCTGCGGGCAGTTGGACACGAGGACGAGCACGTCACGTTCGGCACGCAACGCGAGCCGCTTGCCTGGTGCCGACAGTCCGTCGACGATTCCGAGTGTGCCGTCGGGGTCGACCGGGACGTTCATGAAGAAGTTGATGTTGGACACCAGGTCCCGCTTACCGAGCCCCCATTTTGCGCCCTCGACGAGGAAGTTCTCGACGCACGCGTGCTGATGCTT
>NZ_CAURKP010000267.1:0-5509 GCF_963525155.1 uncultured Rhodococcus sp. | reverse complement strand
CTCCCGGGCAACACGATTCGACCACTCGTCCAGGTCGCGATAACTGAGCTGCCGGTTCTCGAGCGACAGGGCCACCGAGTCAGGATCGATCGCCACGGCGTCCGCCAACAACTCAGGCCACAATTTCGGAGGTACTTCGGGGAGCCCATGCGCCGGCGTCAACTCGCGACGTTCGGGATCGCCGAGTAGGTCGATGTCACCGATCGGTACCTGCGGATTCCGGGTCACTGCCTCGAGCACACGAACGAACATGTCGGCAAAACCGCCGACCGTACCGGGGTCGAAGAGATCAGTGGCAAAGTCGACGGCTCCGCTCATCCCTCCCGGTTCACCGCGATCGTCGTACTCCTCGGCCAGAAGGAATTCCAGGTCTACCTTCACTACCTCGAGTTCAGGGTCGATCCCGCGGACTTCCAGTCCCGGTAGCTTCAGAATCGGTCGTTCGTTGTTCTGGAATTCCAGCGACACCGAGGAAATCGGTGCATAAGCGCTCGACCGTTTCGGCCCGACCGCGTCCACTACCCGCTCGAAGGGCACGTCGGAATGAGCGAACGCGGCGAGGTCGACTTCGCGGCAATGCTCAACCAACTCGCGGAACGATCGAGCCGGATCCACCTGTGTGCGCAGTGCGAGCGTGCCGACGAACATGCCGACCAGATCATCGAGGGCACGATCTCCCCGGCCGGCGATCGGCGTGCCGATCACGATGTCGTCGGTGCTGCCCAAACGTGCCAGCAAGAGCGCGAGCGCTGCATGCACAGTCATGAATGCAGTGGACTCGTGCTGCCGCGACACGTTCAGAATACGGCGGTGAAGATCACTGCTGATCGAGAAGTGAATCCGCGAGCCGTGAAAACTCTGTTGCGTCGGCCGGTCTCGATCGAGCGGAAGTTCCAAGAGGTCGGGAGCACCTGACAGTGCACGTCGCCAGTAAGCCAACTGCTCACTGATCACCGACCCGGGGTCGTCGACTGAGCCCAGAATCTCCCGTTGCCAGAGCGCGAAGTCGGCGTACTGGACTGGAAGCGGCGTCCACTGGGGATCCCCGCCGTACGCGTGGGCCTCGTATGCAATCATCACGTCTCGGGTCAACGGAGACATCGAGAAGCCGTCAGCCGAGATGTGGTGCACCACTACGGCAAGCACGTGTTCGCGCTCATCGATGGTGAACAACGCTGCCCGCAGGGGAATTCGTGCGGCGACGTCGAAACCGGCCGAGACCATCCGGGCAAGCTCGTCACGGAGATGATGTTCGTCGGTCACCGATGTCTCGGTCAGTTGCGGCAGCTCGGCGCTCTCGGTGGGCAGGATGTGCTGGACCGGTCCGTCACCGTGGACCGGGAACATCGTTCGCAGCGATTCGTGGCGGGCGATGACATCGGACATCGCTGATCTCAAGGCCGGTTTGTCGAGTTCACCGCTCAACCGCACCACGAGCGGAATGTTGTATGCAGGAGAACTGGTGTCGAGTTGATTGACGAACCACATCCGCTGCTGAGCAAACGACAAGGGGATGTTGTCGGGTCGGGGGCGCGGTCCCAGTCGCTCCGACCCTTCGGCAACCGAGTGGCCGATCACCGTAGCCAACTCGGCCACCGTCGGCGTCTCGAACAGATCCCGCACGCCTACGGTAGCTCCGAGCACCGCCCGTAGCCTCGCCGCGACCGAAGTGGCGCTCAGAGAATTTCCACCGAGCTCGAAGAAACTGATGTCGGTACCGACTCGTTCGAGGCCGAGCACCTCGCCGAACACGTCCGACACTGCCTGTTCGACCGGGCCGACCGGGGGACGGAAATCCCCTGTGGTCGTCTCGATTTCGGGTCTTGGCAACGCCGAACGGTCGACTTTTCCGACAGCGGTCAACGGAATGTTCTCCAGCACCGTGAGAACGGCAGGCACCATGTGCGAAGGCAAGCGCCGGGCCACGGCGCGAATCAGGATCCTGGTGTCCAGTCGACCCGCCGTGGGCACGACGTACGACACGAGTCGGGTGTCTCCGGTGGGGCCGGAATCGGCAACCGTAACGGCAAAACCGACGTTGGGCTCCGACATCAGCACACTGTCGATCTCACCGAGTTCGACACGGAAGCCTCGAACCTTGACCTGGAAGTCGCTTCGCCCGACGTACTCGACACACATGTCCGCCGTCCATCGCACGATGTCGCCGGTGCGGTACATCCGCGTTCCTGGGTCAGCCGGGTTGGCAACAAAGCGTTCTGCCGTCAACCCCGCCCTTCGGTGATATCCCCGTGCCACGCCTGGTCCGGCCAGGTACAGCTCGCCGGGGACCCCGACGGGAACCGCTTGAAGTCGAGTGTCGAGCACCAGTTCGCTGACGCCCCTGACGGGTCCACCGATGGTGATTGGTTCTCCGGCGGTCATCGGCGGGCTGACGTTGGACATGATCGTTGCTTCGGTCGGTCCGTACGCGTTGTACAGGCGGCGGCCAGGTGCCCAGCGAGCGACGAGGTCGGGCGGGCACGCCTCGCCCCCGAATACGACTTCCGAAAGTTGTTCCAGCCCAGCCGGGTCCACCGATGCCAATGCCGCTGTGGTGACGAACGCGTGCGTGACGGCGTGCTCTGCCAGAAGTTGCGCCAGGTCCTCGCCCCCGTAGATCCCGGGTGGAGCGACAACCATCGTCGCCCCGGCTCCGAAAGCCTGCAGATATTCGAAGAGCGACCCGTCGAAACTCGGAGTGGAGAAGTGCAGCGTGCGTGATTGTGGAGTTGCGCCGTAGCGTTCGAGCTGGTCTCGGGCGAAGTTGTCGAGCCCTCGCTGCGTGACCACGACGCCCTTGGGCACGCCGGTCGACCCCGAGGTGTAGACCACGTAGGCAGCTGAATCCAACCCGATCGGACGGAGTCGGTCGTTGTCGGTCAACGGGCTCCCCGAGAATCCCTCGCACTTCTTAGTGAAATGCGGATCGTCGATAATCAGCCACTCCGCGATATCGGGCAATCGATCTCGGCCCGCGGTGGTGGTCAATCCGAAGCTGACCTTCGAATCGATCAGCATGTGATTGATCCGCTCGTCCGGATAGTCGGGATCGATCGGCACGAACGCAGCGCCTGTCTTGGCGACGGCAAGTATCGACACCACGGACGCGAGAGAACGTGGGACACCGACCGCTACATAGTCCTCGGTTCCCAGGCCGTGCGAGACGAGCATGCGAGCAATGCGATTGGAAAGGATGTCCAGCTCGCCGTAGGTCATGCTGCCGTCCGCCGATTCCACGGCCGGTGCGTTCGGATCACGCTGGGCTGCCTCGTCGAAGATCTCCGGGAAGACGCGCAACGACCCGCCGGCCGTGCCACGGACTGGCACCAATTCAGTATGTTCGGAGGCTGCGAGCACCGACACCACAGCCAAGGGACGATCCGGCTGGGTACACGCTTCGAGTACGCGCCGCAGTCGTCCGGCGATCTCTTCGATGTCGGCGGCACCGAAAACCTCGGGTATGTACTCGAATTTCAGGCGGAGCCTGGTGTCGACCGATGCTACGAGGCTGAGCGGGTAGTGGGCAGCGTCCTTGGCTTCGACATCGGTGATCCGGACCCCCGCAATATCGGTATCGGACGAAAGCCCCTGACGGTCAACGGGATACGATTCGAACACAGTCAACGTGTCGAATCCGATCTCCGGCCCCGCGCCTACGTGGATCTCGGAAAGCCCGAGACAGTGGTGATCCGACAGCTCTGCTTGCTCGGCCTGGATCCGCGCGAGGAGTGTGCCGATACTTTCACTCGGGCGCAGCGTGATTCGGACCGGAATTGTGTTGATGAACAGCCCGACCATGGTTTCGATCCCGGTCAGCTCGGGAGGTCGACCCGAAACCGTCGCTCCGAACACCACATCGTCTCTCCCGGTCAGTGCAGCAAGGACGATCCCCCACGATGCCTGAACAATCGTGTTGATCGTCAGCCCGAGTTCACGCGCCATTCCGCGAAGTGAGGTTGTGAATTCCTCGTCCAGATCGAACACCCACTCGGCCGCCATGGTGGAGAGTCGACGCGATCGAACCGCTGGAGCCAACAGCGTCGGTCCTTCGACTCCGCTCAGCGTCCTCGCCCACACAGCTCGGGAAGCTTGCTGATCGCGGCAGCTCATCCAGGTCAGATAGTCGCGATACGCGCGCGCGTGAGGCAAGGCCGCCACTTGACCGTCGGCGGCATAGAGCGTCGCCAATTCCCGGATCAGCAGGGGCATGGACCAGCCGTCCAGAAGGATGTGATGATTGGTGAGCACGAGCGTGAACTTTTCGGGGGCGAGAGCGATCAGGGTGAATCGGATCAACGGCGCCCGTGCCATGTCGAACGGGCGCGCTCGGTCCTCGGCCAGCGCTCGATCAATTTCCTGATCTGGTGCACCAGTGAGGTCGATTTCCTGCCACGGCGCTGCCACGTTGCTTCGGACCACCTGGACGGCACGCCCGTCGGCGCTGTGAAGGAAGGCGGTACGCAGGTTCTCATGCCGGCCGAGCAGCGCGTCGGCGGCGCGGCGCAGGCGCTCCGAATCGACTGCGCCGGCTAGATCGAGAGCCACTTGTACGAGGTATGCGTCGACCGATCGTTCGGCCAATTCGGCGTGGAACAACAACCCCGCTTGCAGTGGAGAGAGTGGCCAGACATCGCTCAGGTCGGGACACCGACTTTCGAGGTCGTCGATCGCCTCCTGTCGAAGATCGACCAGATCGAAGTCCGAGGGTGTGAATCCGCCGCCGCCCGCCGCGAACTCTCCGAGCCCGGCCAGTGCGTCGAGCCACCACTGCCCCAGTTGCCGAACGTCGTCCGCACCCAGAATGTCCGGTGGGAACGTCCAGCCGGCAACGAGCTGCGGACCGTCCTCGGTATCGCTGTCGACCGTCATCACGTTGACCTCGAGGACGCTGGCGAGTGGGAGATCGACGGCCGCAACCGTCCGCAGGTCCTCGTCACGGATCGGTACCCATCCCGCTGAAGCGTCGGCATCGGTTCCACCGACGCGTCCGAGGTAGTTGAAGCTGATCTGAGGCACCGGAAGTTGCGAAAGAGTGTGTGCCGTTTCGCGGTTCAGATAGCGCAGCAACCCGAAGCCGATGCCGCGGTCCGGCACCGCCCGGAGTTGTTCCTTGACAGTCTTGGCAGCGACGCCGGCAGCCGGGCCGCCGGCGAAGGCGTCACCCGGATCCACTCCGCTCAGATCGATCCGCACCGGGAAGATCGTCGTGAACCATCCCACCGTGCGAGCAAGATCTGCCCCGGGAACTACCTGTTCCTCGCGTCCGTGTCCCTCGAGACTGATCAATGTCTCCGGATTGTCGATGCCGCGGTCCATGCGCCAGCGGACCATCGCAAGTGCCAAAGCCGTCAACAATCCGTCCTCGACGCTCCCGTGAATCGCCTGCGGAACTGTCGTCGACACGGCCTCGGTCAATCCCGTGGGAACTCGTACTTCGATGTCAATGGTGGCCGAGGCGGTGTCCCTCTTCGTCAGGGCGTGCACACCCGGAGTCGGATCCGGGCCCTCG
>NZ_CAURKP010000266.1:0-5549 GCF_963525155.1 uncultured Rhodococcus sp. | reverse complement strand
GTCGTGGCCGGCTGCCGAAGCGGTGCCGGTGCTCATGGCGAGCGGGATCGCGACAACTGCGCCTGCGGTTGCAACTGCGCCGAGGGCGCGCTTGAAGGTGATGCTGGTCATTGGGTAAATCCTCTCCGCTACCGCGGACGAGATCGGCCCGGACGCTTTCACGTCTCGTCGATCGACTCGTCTGTTTCACTCCTGCCCCGCGAAGGTTTCGGGAGTACCGGACCCGCGGGGCAGAAGCACGCAGTTGCGGGTCGGTGTTTGCCCGGTAGTTTCGGGCTGTCAACGACCGTAGGCGATGGTCACGGATTGGTCACGGGGCAGTTTTCCGGCACTGCCGTACCAGATTCAGTCGAGATTCAAGAAATAACCACAGGTCAACTAGTTGATTCGAGGTTCAACCATACCGATCGTTATCCGTTCGTTATGTGGCAACCGTCACGGTGATTGTGTGACCCACCGCACCGAAACAGGCCGTGTCGGACCGCCAACGAGGATCCTGGGGATGTTAAGAGAGTCCTGGCAACGGGAAAAACCAACCGCCCCAATCATTATGGAGAATGGACTGGTGATCATCGCAGTGGAAGGACCCAGCGCCGCCGGCAAGACCACCTGGTGCCGAACCCAACTCGGTGGCGAATCCGCGGCGGAGAGATTCGTCGCCGAGTATCAGCCCACCGGGTTCGAGCCGGACGGCACGGATCTCGACCTTCAGGCAAGTTACTGGACAACGGTCAATTCGAAGCGATGGTCGCAAGCGGAAGATCTCGAAGCGAGAACCGGTATCGCGCTCTGCGACAGCGACCCGCTGAAACTGCACTACAGCTGGTGTCTCGCTGCGGTGGGCGCAGCACCTCGGGAGCGATTCGAGTACGAGCTCGCGGCAGTCGAGACAGCTTTCGCGCACCTCGAACTGGGTTTCGCAGATCTGACCGTCATCTCGATACCGTCACCGGGGCAGCTTCTACTTCAGCGCGAAGGAGACCCCAGCCGCCGACGACGGGATCGCAGCGATCCGAGCCTCCTTCGCGCGGTGATCAACGAGCTGCCGCCTCTCCCCAGGTAGGGAGTGGCTGCTCGATCTCAGCGCGCTCGTTCGACCCTGGCCTCGTCCCACACCGGCGACTCGCTCTCGTACACGTTCCCATCCGATCCGAAGACGAGGAACCTGTCGAACCCGCGCGCGAACCAGCGATCGTGCGTGACCGAGATGACCGTGCCGGCAAACTGAGCAATGCCCTGTTCGAGCGCGTCAGCCGAATGAAGGTCGAGGTTGTCGGTCGGTTCGTCGAGCAACAACATCGTGGCGCCGGAGAGCTCGAGGAGCAGGATCTGCAATCGTGCCTGCTGACCGCCGGACAGGTCGTCGTACTTCTGTTCCGCAGCTTGGGACAATCCGTAACGGTCCAGCGCGCGGCTCGCCGCTTCGCGTCCCATTCCGCTGCGGTGTTCGTCGCCCATGTGCAGGATCTCGAGCAGCGTGTTTCCGGTCAGATCGGGCCTGGAGTGTGTCTGCGCAAACAATCCGGGACGTACCCGGGCACCCAACGTCGCAGTACCCCCGTGCTCGACCGGCGCGATGTCGAGCGCCTCGACGGGCAGATGCTCGCTCCCCGGATCGGTCCCCCCACCCGCCAAGAGCCGAAGGAAATGCGACTTTCCGGATCCATTGGAGCCCAGCACGGCAACCCGATCTCCGTACCAGATCTCGGTGTCGAAAGGCTTCATCAATCCGGTCAGCTCGAGATCTTGACATACCAACGCGCGCTTGGCGGTTCGCCCGCCCGCCAGCCGAACCGTCACCTTCTGCTGAAGTGGAATCGCTTCGGGTGGCCCTGCCTCCTCGAACTTCGCCAACCTGGTTTGCGAGGCGTGATACCGCGCAGCGACGCCGTCGTTGAACTTGGCCTTTTCACGCAACCGCAGAACCAGGGCACGTAATTTCGCGTGCTCCTCGTCCCAGCGTCGGCGCAGTTCTTCGAATCGAGCGTTGCGATCCTCGCGGGCTTGGTGGTAGCTGGCCAGCCCAGCGCCGTGCGTCCACGACGTTGCGCCGCTGATTCCGGGCTCGAGCGTCACGATGTGGGTGGCCGCGTTGGCGATCAGTTCGCGGTCGTGGCTGACGAACAAAACCACTTTCGACGATTCCGAGATCGTCTTTTCCAGCCATCGCTTGCCCGGAACATCGAGGTAGTTGTCCGGCTCGTCCAGTAGGAGTGCGTCGTCGGGCCCAGCGAACAGTGCTTCGAGAACCAACCGTTTCTGCTCGCCACCACTGAGGGAGTTGGCCGCGCGCCACTTCGCACGGTCATAGGGAACACCGAGAGCCGCGGTAGTGACCTTGTCCCAGAAGTCTTCGGTCTCGTAGCCGCCCACGTCGGCCCAATCGGCCAGCGCATGCGAATACTTCATTTGAGTTGATTCCTCGTCGCGCTCGATCATCGCGTTTTCTGCCGTATCGAGCGCCAGTGCTGCGTCCCGGATCCGTGCCGGCGAGACGGACAACAGAAGATCGCGCACGGTGGACTCGTCGCGAACCTGGCCGACGAATTGCCGCATCACGCCCAGTGTTCCGGATCGAGTGACAGCGCCCTCGTCGGCGACGACGTCTCCGGCGACAATGCGGAGCAACGTCGTCTTACCAGTCCCGTTGGGGCCTATCAGTGCAGTTTTTGCACCGTTGCCGACCCGAAAGCTGACACCGCTGAGCAGTTGCCGACCATCAGGGAGAAAGTAGTCGACGTCGGCGATGTTGAGGTGGGTCACGCTGTCAAGAGAACCCTACCCACGGCGATCTGCCAAACCATTATTCCTGCCTTCGGTCTCGAGCTCACTACCGTTCTGGGATCGTCCGACCGCATCGAGCGCCGCCAGATATCCGAAAACCATTGCGGGACCGATAGTTGCACCTGGACCGGCATAGGTATGACCCATCACCGGTGAGCTGGTGTTACCTGCTGCATAGAGCCCGTCGATGACCGAACCGTCGGCGCGCAACGCTCGCGCGCGAGCGTCCGTGTTGATGCCGCCTTTGGTCCCCAGGTCTCCAGGCACCATCTTCGCGGCATAGAACGGACCCTTCGTGAGTTCTCCGAGGCTGGGGTTGGGCTTGTTGGTGCAGTCGCCGTAGTAGTGGTCGTATCTGCTTGTCCCACGGCCGAAGTCGCGATCGACTCCGTCGCGCGCGTGACTGTTGAATCGTGTGATGGTCGCGGACAGCGCATCGCCCGGCACTCCGATCTCGGCAGCGAGTTCGGCAATCGATCCAGCTCGCACGATCGCACCCGATTCGATCCACGACCGAGGTATCGGCCTGCGCGCCGGAACCCCCGCGAACAGGTAACGGTCACGGTACGTCTGATCGAAGATCAGCCAAGCCGGGATGTTCTCAGCGGGTCCTTCACCTCGGCCGTACTTTCCGCCGAACATGGCGTGTGCCGCTTCGACATAGGGAAGTGACTCGTTCATGAAGCGCTGACCGCTGGCGTTGACCATGAGGCTGCGAGGCAACGAGCGTTCCGCCAAGGCGAACCACGGGCCTTTGGGCAGTGGAATCGACGGGGCCCACCACGCGTCGTCCATGTACGAAATTGCGGCGTCGACGCGTAGAGCTGCACGGATGCCATCCCCGGTATTGGTCGGTGCCCCGAGTGTCCACTGCGCGCTACTCGGCCGTCGCTGGTACTCGCCTCGCATGTCGTCGTTGTTGTCGAACCCGCCACACGCGAGGATGACACCGCATCGAGCGTGCATGGTGGTCTGCACTCCCCCGGACTCGAGTCGCACACCCACGACACGATCACTGTCGGTCACCAAATCCACAAGCCTCGTCCCGAGCTCCACCGTCACTCCGGCGTCCCGAACTCCGAGCATCAGTTCGGCCATGAGCGCCGGCCCGAGCCCGATCAGCTTCTTCCTCCGAGCTCTTGCGGCCAGGGATCTCATTCCTACCCGAAGCATCCGCACCGGACCCCGCCAATGCCGGATCCCCGTGCTCAGCCAACGGTAATCAGATTGTTGGACAACCATGTTGAGCGGAACCTTCATGTACGGCGGATGAAGTGTCGCAAGATCGTCGCCCAGAGCTCGCGCGTCGAACGGGCGCGGCTCGCACGAGCGGCCGCTTGCACGTCCGCCAGGTGCCTCGGGAAAGTAGTCGGAGTAACCCTTCACCCATTCGAGCTCGAGTGCAGAGTGACGAATCAGGAAATCGAGGGCTTCCGGACCTCGATCGAGATACGTGTCGATTCGGTCGCTGTCTGCATCCTCTCCGACAATGCTCTTCAGATATGTTCGCGCAGAGTCGATATCATCTGTCGGTGCCTCGCGGCGAAGTATCGAGTTTCCCGGAATCCACACGCCGCCCCCGGACCGGGACGACGAACCGCCCCAGTATTCGGACTTCTCCACGAGTATCGTCGAGAGTCCGTTGCGGGCTGCGGTGATGGCTGCGGACATGCCGGCAGCCCCCGATCCGACAACAACGACATCCACTACGGGCGGCGCGGCGCCCTGAGAGTTCTCGTCCATCACTGGTCACGACCTTTCGTGTCATCTTCGTCCTGCGTGTGCCACCGGGATCCCCGAACTGCGTCGAGCGCCCCCTCGACGCACACGGGAAGTGATGCCCCGCGCTTGTGAGGGTTACGTATCCATTGCCGATAACCGAACTCCGCCGCTGCCAACATCAAATGAACGAGAAGTCCTGGGCGGCTGTCATTTTCCGGATCGAGGTACATCCGTTGTGCCACCAACTCGACCAACCGATCACGATGCTCGGGCGCGATCAGGGCGACTCGATCCATCAGGTGCGGCGCGGTGCGGAACGCTGCTCGCCACTGATCGATCTCCGAGGACTCGAAAGCATTGGAGCGTTCCAGGATTGCCCGCGAGATCGCAAGATCAGCCGACTCGGATGCCGGGCGATCCTCGAGCAGCGTCACGATTCCGGCGCCGCCCTGCCTGACCGGATCCAACAGCAGATCCTCCTTGTTACGAACGTGCCGGAAGTACGTACTCGCCGATACCCCCGCTGCCGCCGCAATCTGCTCGGTGGTCACATCCTCGAAACCGTCACGCGCGAACAGATCGAATGCCGCACGTTGAATGTCTGCTCGCACCTGCAACCGCTGTCTCTCCCGTAGTGACATCAGCAACGTCCTCCCGCCTCGGCCGAGATCCGGCCATTCTCGATAATGCGAGTCTCACCTATTGTGACAGTCACTGTCAATATCCAATTCTCTGTCAGATATCAGCAGACCCGGACACATCGTTGACAGGGCATTCGATGCCACGACAAGCTTCGAAGATGAAGCGATGGGGACCGAATCGAGACGTTTCTCCAACAATTTGTCGATGCGGGGCTTCAAGGCGCGGTCACCGAAGCGTATTTCGGTGGTCCACTCTGGCGCATGACCCTGCTCGCCCGTTTCGACGACCGAGCCCTTGGCCCCGACGGCGCCGTCATCTATCGAAATCGAACAGTGCTTCTCGTTCGGACCAAGTGGGAAAGATCATCGAGCAAGAGGACTACTACGAGGACACCGCCAGAA
>NZ_CAURKP010000265.1:0-5554 GCF_963525155.1 uncultured Rhodococcus sp. | reverse complement strand
TGGCGGGCCAGCGCCAGGTTCGCACGTGCACGGTCCAAAACGAGGTACACGAACAGCGTCGACAGTCCGGGCGTCTCGAGGACGCGAATGAGGTGGTACTGGTTGCTCAGGGTGATCAGGATGTCTTCCAGGGTGTCGGTAATCCCCAAGTTACTCATCGTGCGGAGCTTTGCTCGCACAACCTCGGAGTTGCCGGCGCCGGCGTACTCGAGGCTGAATGACGGGTTGCCGCTCATGCCGAGAACCATTCCGCTGTCGGCGTCGACGACGGCTGCACCGCTGGCACCGTCGATGCGCATCAATTCGCCGAGGATCTTGTCGATGTTGCTCATTGCTTCTCCTTGGTAGGGCCGAGTCGCGCGGGGCGACTCCAGGTGATGCTTCGGTGGTGAAGTCATCGGTACATTTCGAGGTGGAATTGTTGGTTGCGGCGTCGGGAGTGGGTCGGGCGGCAACTTTTCAGTTTGTGAGATTTGTGGGCTCGTTCCGTTCGGTGCAGATGGGCGGCCATTCGACGACTCGAATTCGTCGATGCGGTCTGCGGGTAGCCAGCCGTCTCCGGCGGGTGCGTTGAGTGGCCGTCTCGTATCCGTCTCGTAGTCCGGGGCCGGCGGCTGGAGTTGCGGATACACCGGTGCGGTCAGCGGTCGCTTGTACGGAATCGGCTGACCACCCGCGTCGGCGACGTTCGCGAACCAGGCGGCGTACCCGGGGTCGCTGCGATCGAGGTTTTGCCCGCGATCGTCGTCTTCCTCGCGGGAACCTCGTCGACGAAAAAGTCCCACTCGTTCCAGCCCCTTATATACGAACTATTTCCGATCGGAGCGTTCCGGATGAACGCGGCAGACCGGACAATCCCACCCGTAGTTATTTTGCAGTTAAGTCACCGTAGCATGGGTTCGCGAACGGGGCATACAGTCCAATCCCGCAGTCGGGAGGGCGAGGCGCTCGGATTCGGCAGGATGCTCGGGCAATTGGCGCTGACGGGCGACGCCGGTCCGTTCGAGCGCCAGTGGCCCTCTGGCATCCTTGAGGGATGAAGAAAACGATCACCGGGTTCATCGGTGCCTGCTCGCTGGTGGCGCTGGTTGCCTGCGGTTCTGACGGAGACAAGCCGACCGAGGTCAGAACACTCACTTCCTCTGCTTCGGCGACCACCACGGCGACGTCGACGACGTCATCCGAGGCTCCGGCGACGTCGTCGGAAATACCTACCGAGACCCCTTCGGTCGACTCGAGTGCTCCGGCTGAGGTCCCGTCCGACCCGAATGTGAGTTCGGCACTGCCACGGACCTACGCGCAGGCGTGCTCCGACGTTCTCCGGTACCTCGACGCCTACCAGCCGGCCATCGACGAGTCCGGAGAGGAAATGGGCATGACGCGTGAATCATTGGCAAACGACATGCTGACCTCCATCCAGGCTTATCCCGAATGGTCGAGCCTGTCTGCCGACGAGCAGGCCGAGGTCACTCGCGGATTCGCCGCAGCGACCGCGGGAAGTTGCTGACCTACTTTCAGAACAACGATTCCTGAATCGCCACGCCAGGGGACTCGAACTCGCCGACGGTGATGGTTCGACCGACCAGTCCGGACACGTCCGCGACAAAGCGTGGCGATTCAGAGTCGGGGTCGATCCGCAGCGAGGCGATCGAACCGGCAAGGCCCTCCAGATACAAGGAATGTTCGCCGGACTCGAAAGTGTGCGGATACGCGATCAACGGTGCCGCATCGAAGACCACGTCAGCGCACGCCGGCGCCGTCCATTCTTCGGGAGCCTCCAGGATCTCGATTCCGTCGATGTCCGATCCGATGTCATTCAGCTCGTCTTTGATCGACGATACGAAGTGGTGCAACGACTTTCGTAGTTTCTCTCGATCCAAGGGACCTGTCAACGCTTCGATCTTCCGAGACGTACGTATTGCCTGGCTCAAGTGGAAGTGCTCCGAAACTCGGGCTTCGAGGGCGCGAATGCTGTAACCGTCCGTCGACCGCGCTACGAACAATGCGCAGACTGCCCCTTGTTCGGCGACTCGCGGATGCTTGCGGAACTCGGACGCCGTCCCCACCTTCATCTGGCCGCCGGCGAATACGTCGACGTAGAGCCATTGTGGTTGTGCGAGGTAGGTACGCACATTCGGATGAATGTGCGCGCCGCTGACGTGTGCCTGATGAACCGTGGTGAACCCCTCACGATTTCGGCATCGGTCGCATTGGCGTCCTGCGGTGACCGTCGCCCCGCGGTCGCACGGCGAGTGTCCTGGACCTTCGGCGGTGAGATCTCGCCAGCCGAGGCAGCGGCGGCCCTTCGTCTCGTCGACGGAGAATCGCAGCACCGAGTCGTGAGTGAAGAAGGTCGTAGCGGAAGTGGTGTCGTCGACGCATCGGATCCGCGGTGCTGTCGGGTTCGACCAATCGATTCCGCGAACAAGCAGGGTCATGATGAAGTGTCGATTCCTTCTGTAGTTCGCAGGTCGACACCTATGGTAGTCACTGCACATGCGGGTCAGTGCAGTGGTTGTGCCCCACGTTGTTCGAGCATCAGCGTCATCAGCCCGGATTCCTGACTCTGGGTGTTGATCATGTCGCGGGCGGACTGTTTCACCGGCCCGCTCTCGAGTAGGGCGTCGGCGGCCTGCGCCATGGCGATCCCGCCACGGTGGTGGCGTTCCATCAGTTGAAGGAAAAGGACCTCGGCGTCGAGCCCGCGAGCGCTGCTCAGTTTCTCGAGTTCTTCGGTCGTAGCCATACCAGGCATGGAGTCGGTCTCGGTGTCCAGCGTTGCCGGGTGATGACGAGAGTCGCCCGCGCCGCTCGGCGACGCCTCCATCCACGCCATCGGCGTTCTACTGTTCGGCGGGGCACCGGCCAACCTCAGCCAACCGAGCATGACACCGATTTCCGTTCGTTGAACATCGTCGATCTGCTGGGCCAGTCTCGTCACCGCCGGGTCCACATCGGGACTCAGACGCGCGAGAATGAAGAGGGCCTGTTGATGGTGGGCCGCCATGTCGTGCACGAATCCGATTTCGGTTTCGCTCAGAACAGCTCTCTGCGTGTGGTTCTCGGGTGCGAACAGCGGACGTAGTGCTGCGCCGAGTACAAGCAGCATCAGTGCTGCAGCCACGAGTGCGACGGCTTTGACCGCTCGCGGCGCCGTCATGATCCCACGGTCGTCTTCTGGTCAGCGGGTGGTGTGTAGACACCGTTTTCGAGTTGCATGGCAACAAAGCCGTTGTCGGCGCACGTCGCCCACAACGTGGTCCCTCGCCATTCGGGTGGGGAGAAGCACCAATCGGTCGAGATGTCGCCGAGAGCGACCATGCCCGACCGCGAACTCAGTGCTTGGCCGGGGTCGAACTGGCCCTGCGCGATCGACTGCGCGATTGCCGGGGTGCTGAGAACGGGTACCCCGATGAGCGACGCGAGAGCGTGTGGCGAGTTGGCGAGTTCGAGATTGTCGCCGGTCCGAGCAGGTGGGTTGAAGTACGCAATTTCGTGGACGTCGAAGGGATCTCGAACATCGAAGACCCGAATCCCGCTCGAGATCCATCCACATGCCAGCGCCGTCGGGTCGACCGGGCGATCTGCCGAACAGTAGTGAGATTCGTACGCGAACAGCGATCCGCCGGCAGCAGACGCCAGCGCAGCGTCTTGATTCTCCGGCAGATTGATTTCGAGCTTCACCGAATTGACGACCGACGGTTCGTCGTCATCGGAGACGTCGATCAATTTGACTCCGCCGGAACCACCTTCGTCGACGGTGAACAGGTACGGCGAACCGTCGTAGGTGACCGGAATGCTGTGTTGGGTGGCCCAACCGTCGGTCCACGAGAGCTGGGACAGTTGGCGCACCCGAGGATTCGGGACGCGGCGCTGAACCTCACTGATGTCGAGGACATGTATTCCGCCGAGATTGTTCGACAAGTACATGCGATTTCCGTCGGGACTGATTCCGAAGCCGTGCGTCGACAACCCGATGAGGTCCTGCCAGACGACGCGTGGGTTGGCGGGATCGGTGAGATCGACGGCGCTCACCACGCCGGGAGCGGTGCCGGAAGACCAGTAGGTGTTCCCGTCCGGTGAAAATCCTCCCTCGTGATTGGTGATGGGCAGCAGCATCCCCAGATCGGTTCCTGGTCCGGGGTTGAGTAGTTTCGGGTGCGCGCAATCGGAGATGTCGTAGACCGACATCAGGCCGACGCCGGTCAAGAGCGGAACGCCCGTGCCCACCAGCAGCTTTCGCGCGGTGTTGACCTTGAGGCTCTCCCACGTTCCGGCCAGCATCGCGGGTTCGGTCAGCGTGGCGGTGAGAGCGGGATTGGCAGGATCCGATACGTCGAGAACTTGGACGCCCTGTGCGGGGCCCAGGAGGTTCCCGGGGAAGAAACTGCCGACGTACGAGCAGTGTTCGAAGTTGGTGGACGTGATCCCGCCGCCGCGACCCGAGTAGCCGCCGATCTGAGACATGTTGCAGCTGTAGCCGTCTCGGCTGCGTCCGCTGTTTCGGTCCTCGGCCGGAACATCACCCTGCAACCCGGTCTCGGGCATCGATCCCGGGCCGCATTCGGCGCGGCTTGCGGCGGTGGAAGCGACACCCGGGTTCTCGTGGATCGAGCCCGGGGCAGTGGCGGGCTCAGCCGACGCGACGCACACGGGAAGCACGGTGATCAAGGCGACGAGTGCGATGGCAGATCTGGTTCTGATGGTCGTGAACGATTTCATCGAGTCCAACTCCCGGTGCGGGATTGCCTTTCGTATCTCACGGGCAGACGTATCTCACGGACAGGCAGCACGGAGGGCAGGCGCGTGTTCGAGCGCTCACGACGATCGGGTCGGGGTGTGAACCGGTGTCGGGCCGCAACCAACCGGACAATGCTGTCCGGTTGGTATCGTAGTGTGCGTGACATCGTCTGGCCGCGTCAATAGCGGATCTCTCAACAGAGGGCCGAGAGATGCGGCGCGCAATCGTGCGGCACTCGTCTCAGCAGCTCGTGAGGTGTTCGCCACTCAGGGTTTTGCTGCTCCGCTCAGCCTGATCGCCCGCACGGCCGGCGTCGGTCAGGGCAGCCTCTACCGGCACTTTCCCACTCGCGAGAGCCTCGCACTCGCGGTGTTCGACGAGAACATCGTCGAGCTGCAAGATATGGCTGCCGATCCGGATTCGACTCTCGACGATCTTTTTCGATTGTTGGTAGACCAGATCACCACCTCCATCGTGTTCGTGGAGGTCATCAAGCCCGTCTCCTTCGGCGACTCACGACTGAATTCGGCAGGCACCCGCCTGACCGATCTCCTCGAAGGACGCCTCGAGGAGGCGCGTCGAGCTGGGAAGATACGCGAGTCCGTGACTGCTGAGGACGTGATCCTGGCGATCGCCATGTTCGCCGCGATCATGGAACGGACTGCCGAGAGCTCGCGAAAAGAAGTCGCGCACTCGGCCTGGAACCTACTTGTGCAGGGACTGGCCGGGCCGGCAGCGGCGGGCTGAGTCGCGTTCGCCTCGCGTCTCGAGGTGATCGCCTAGGCTCGTGGCATGGCTATTGTCTGGACAGTT